>JAFAYW010000211.1 GCA_019240125.1 Alphaproteobacteria bacterium | reverse complement strand
TCGAAAACCGGCGCAGCGCGTGCCACAGTGCGTCATGGCAGGGGTGCGGGTCAGTGTGGTTTTCGATTCCGGGGCGCGGATTGGCCCCGGTAAAGCGAGGCTGCTGCAATCGATCCACGATAGCGGATCGATCTCAGCCGCAGCGCGTGACATGGGTATGTCCTACAAGCGTGCTTGGCTGCTGCTCGATAGCATCAATCAGGCCTTCACTGAACCTGTGGTGACAACCGCGCCCGGCGGCGCGGGCGGGGGCGGTGCGACGCTGACGGCCTTTGGGCTTGAAGTGCTCGAACGCTACCGCCGGATTGCGGATCGTGCCGCATCGCCGAGGCGCGGGGCCACGATCGGCTGCGACAGCAGCGCCACCGCCCCGCAAGCGCCGCCAAACCAGGCCCACCATGCACCGTGCCGCCCTGAGACGCCGGGGCAAAGCTGAGCTGTTCGCTCGCTAACCCGGCGGCGAGCAGCACCGCTACCCCGAGCGTGAGGCTGATGAGGCCCACCATCACCGGCCGATCGAGATCCTTTTCAAGCGCGCTATTGCAGGCTGATTGCACGACCATCAGTAGGCCGGCAAGCACCGCGATGGGAGTTAAAAACCACGCCACGAATGCCGCCTCGGCGCATCTAGGCGTTCTGCGCGATCTTGCTTTCGAGGTGGCCGTGCTCATGGTCGTGGACAAGCGCACTTAATGACGGCGCGTCGATTGTCTGCAGCACATCGGAGAGCTTGGCGGTATCTGGCTCGCCTTGTGCGAAATGCGCGCCGTAGATTTTCCGCAGCGTGCGCACGAGCGTGTTGCCGTGCTTCTTGCTGATTTCACCGTTTTTATCGCGGTGCCGGTTGTGAAGCCCGGGCTGCTGCATGAGTCCTTCTCCTGTGGGAACACTGTATCCCGGACAAACACGCCGGCCGTGACCCCGTTCTCTCCCGCCAACTTTCCCAACCTTTTTTATTCCGGGCTGATCGCCCGTTGTCGTGCCGGCGCGCTCCTCCCCTGAGCTTCTTCTGTTAAGCTCCCGCAGGCATGCATTGCAGTTTTATGAAGGTTTGAAGTCGACTTGATGAACTCCGTGACACAAGCTGTGTTTGCGCTGGCAAGATCGGCGCAGGTGAGGACGTAGCGATGCCGCGATCCAGAGATGCTACGAATGTCGTAGAGGAACCGATGAAGATGCCCGGGACCCTGCCCCAGGAGGTAGTGCCGGCCGCCGAATCGGATTTCGCTTCGACCGCCGCAACCATCGGAATCATCGGCGTCGGCGTAGCCCTGTTCGACATCGCCCTCATTCCCGGCATGATCATCGGTGTTGCTGCCGCCATTGCTCCGAAATACGTGCCGAAGCTGGGGGAAAGGCTCGAGCCCGTCTTCACGACGGCGGTTCGCGGCGCCTACAAGGTCACCAAACTGGCGCGCGGTGCTGTGGCGGAGGCGCAGGAAAAGGTGCTCGATATCGCCGCGGAAGTCGAAGCGGAAGACACTGCGACATCTGCCGGCAGCGGTGACGCGCATTGACGCGGCGGCTCATTACTGGCGGTTGGACCCGATGGGACCGCTGAAACGCGTTCAGCCCACCCCTAAAACCCCAGGCGGGCGAGCTCGAAAGGCACATATTGCGCACCGAACCCGCGGGCGCATCCGCATGAAACTGCCGCCCGGGGTCTCGAATAACGCGGTGCTGCATCACGAGCGCGATGCCCTCCTCGGCCTGCCGGGCGTACTCGACATTCAGACCCGCCCGGAATCGGGCAGCATCATCCTCCATTACGACCCCGCGCAAGAGCGGGAGTTCGAACGCCATTTTGACGTCTTCGCCCAAGAGCATCTATCGTCCAACTCCGCGGATGACGAGGTCTCGCGGGTCGCCCAGCAGCTCGAAGCCAGCGCGGAGTTCCTGGCGCAGCGCTCAAGCGTTGCGAAGGCTATCCTCGACGGCTGCAGAGTGCTCGACCGCGATCTGAAGCTCGCCACCGGTAACACGCTCGACCTGAAGATCGTGGTGGCGACCGGACTCGCCGCCTATACCTTTCTCGAGCTCGGGCTCGAAGCCGGAACACCAATATGGGTGACGCTCGCGATTTTCGCGCTCAACCACTTCGCCGAGATGCACGGAGAACCACCTCCCGCCCCCGACCCGGGGTAATGCAGCTACTCCGAAGGGTCAGGGCGGTCCGGTGAACTTCTCCATCCGGCATCGCATTCCGGGCAGAATCCGGCTCGCAATTCCGGCATTCGCTGTTGCCTCGCCGATCAGCACAGCCGTGGAGCGATGGCTGCGCGCCCAGGACTGGGTCCGCAATGTGCGCATCAATTACGATTGTGCGAGCCTCATCCTTGACTATGACCGCGACCGCTCCGATGAGATTGACGGGCTTCTGGCACTACTGCCCGCGCTAAGCCTACGTGAGGTGGGATCGCTTATCTCGGTTGCTCCGGCCGCCCACGACAGCAATGGCTTTGCCGCCCCCCGACCGACCTTACCTGCTCTGGCGCTGCCGAGCGTGGCGCTCGGGCTTGCCGTTGCCGGCGGGCCCGCCGCTGCGATCCTGAACGCACCGCTGGTGCTTTGGTGCGCACTGCCCGTGTTTCAGCACGCCTTTCAGGTCTGGCAAGAGGAACGGCGTCTCAACGTTGATTTTCTGGATGCGCTCGCGATCGCGATTTCCCTCATGCGCAGTAATATGGTCACGGCTGCGGCCGTGACCTGGCTTATCCGGCTCGGCGACGGGATCCGCGACCTGACCGCCGCAGGATCGCGCCGCGCCGCCCGTGAATTGCTCGAGTTTCAAGGCAAGCAGGCCTGGGTGCTGAGGGAGGGAAGGGTGGTCGCGACCGCCGCGGCGGCACTTGCCCCAGAGGATTCCGTGGTCGTCTATCCGGGCGAGATGATTCCCGTGGACGGGGATATCATCGAAGGCGAGGCGCTGCTCGACCAGAGTACGATTACGGGCGAGAGTCTACCCGTGCCCCGGGGCGTCGGCGACAACGTTTTCGCTGCGAGCATCGTCACCCAGGGTCAGCTGACGATCCGAGCGGCACGTGTGGGAATTCAGACGACGGCTGGCCAAATCGCTCGGCTCACCGATGCAGCGCCGCTCGGTGAGACGCGCATCCAGAACCATGCCGAGAAGCTCGCCGACCGCCTCGTCGTGCCAACGCTCGCACTGGCGGCCGGTACGGCGGCGATCACCGCCGATTTTAGCCGGTTCCTGTCTCTGGTGATTGTCGATTACGGCACCGGGATCCGGGTGGCGGCGCCGACGACCGTTCTGGCCTCAATGACCCGGGCCGCTCGGCTCGGCATTGTCATCAAAAGCGGCGCCCATCTGGAGCGGCTCGCGGAGGTCGACACGATCGTCTTCGACAAAACCGGCACGCTCAGCCATGGCCTTCCCACCGTCGTCGATATCCTGACTTATGATCCCACTATCGGGCCGGACCACTTAATCGCGCTCGCGGCCGCCGCGGAGACGAACTTCACGCATCCGGTCGCCAAAGCGCTGCAGATGAAAGTCGCGGAGTTCGAGGTCCAGCTCCCGCCGGTCGAGAACGCAAGGTACAGCGTCGGTCGCGGCGTCGAGGCCCAGGTCAACGGCTACCATGTCCATCTGGGCAGCGAGCGCTTCATGCGGGAGAGCGGCATCCCCGTGGGTCATGCCGCAGCCGATCGAAGCGCCCTGGAGGAACGGGGCTGTTCCTGCCTCTGGCTGGCAGTCGACGGAACCGTGAAAGGGCTGGTCGCTTATGAGGATCGGCTACGCGAGGAGAGCGCCGCGGTGGTAGCGGCTCTACATGATCTCGGCATTCGGCAGACAGTGATGCTGACGGGCGACGACAGCCGCGTCGCGGGAGCCGTCGCGGAACGGCTTGGGATCAGCCGCTATGAGGCTGAAATGTTGCCCGCGGAAAAAGCCCACCTCATTCAGGAACTGCAGCGTGCCGGCAGGCGCGTTGCAATGATCGGCGACGGGATCAACGATTCTCCGGCGCTCAGTTTCGCCGATGTCGGCATCGCCATGCGGCACGGGCCGGACATCACGCGCGAAGCGGCCAACATCGTGCTGATGGAGGATTCACTTTGGAAGGTGGCCAAAGCGGTCGAGATTTCCCGCGAAGCGGTGCGACTGATTAAGCAGAATTATGCCATCGTCACTGCAATGAACACCCTCGCACTTGCCCTTGCGGTATCCGGGGTCGTGATCAGTCCCGTCATCACCGCCCTGCTGAGCAACGGCTCGGCCATTCTGGCCAGCCTCAATGGCGTGCGCCCAGCCTTCAGGAATCGCTGAACGCGTCCCGCTTCCGGGTCTTTGCAGAACGGGGATCAAATTGGGACAAATCGGCTGCACGCAGACATTCGGCCGGGTGCAGTTAGATTGAAGCCTCCTCTCGTGTGATGAACAGGGCCATCCGCCGCTTTCTATTGCACGCGCTGCCGGATGGGTTTCATCGCATCCGCCATTACGGCTTTCTCGCCAACCGCCGGCGCGCCGAAAAGCTCGCGCTGTGCCGCAGGCTGCTAATGGTCACCGACGATGTGGCTGTGCCGATTGGGCGCGGCGCCAAGCGCCGGCAAGTCATCGATCCTGCGCTCGATCTCTGCCCATGCTGCGGCGGCCAGATGCAGCCGATCGGCTCACTCGCGCGATCACGGCCGGCGAGCTCGTCGACCTGGCACGACAGCTCATGACTGCTACCCAATTGCCAGTCGTCATGTTCTCGGGGCATGTCGCGACCGCGACGTGGCAACGTCCTGGTGCGCCCCGATTGCTGTGGCTCCTCCGAGGGTACCGTCCGCACCGCCTGATCAACGCGCGGGCGATGCTCCTCAGGCCGCGGTCTGCCATATCGCCAGCACTTTCCAGCGCCATGCCGCCGACCGACATCGCGAGATGAGCGCCGCGATCGCAGTGACCGACTTCCATTCCCCATAGCCCGTGCAGCGGCCCGCGGTTTACCTCAATCCGGGTTTCAACGAGATCGCCTCTCGCCGTGCCAGCGGCCGCCCTCGTGCCGCGCGATCTCGCAGAAACCTCAGGGATTATCACGTAGAGAAGCAGCAAGGCAAACCGGTCGTTTCAGTTGAAAAGGACATGATCAATTCCCATCTAATGGATGTCAGGGCCCGCCGCTAATAATTGCGACGATCACGTGCCGCCTGCGGGCTTCTCCGCAGTAGCTGAATCGCCAGGCCACTGGTGACCGCTGACCGAACTCACGGTTTTGCACCGTGGGCGAGGTCGTCGGTAGTGCGGTTCTCCTCGAATCTCGCCTCCCTCTAATTATGAACCGCAGAGGGAATACCTGTGTCTGCACCACACGTCGATCATACCGCCCGTGCTCGCAAAGCATGGCCCCATCTGGTGAATGTCGCCCAGCGCCGCCGGCGGATAACGTACGGTGATCTGTGCGCCAAAATTGGCTTGCACCCTCGGGCAGCTCGTTGGTTTCTGGGAGTCATTCAAGAGCATTGCGGCTATCACGGACTGCCGCCCTTGCAAGCTCTGGCCGTAAATAAAGCGACGGGAGTGCCCGGTAGCGGTTACGTCGCCTCACCTCGCGGCGGCTCTGCCTATAAGGAAGCTCTCACGAGAGTGCATAGCTTCGACTGGCCGAAAGTCGCCCCATTCTGAAACGGCAGTCTCGTCCTATAGTTCGCGTACGTCTCCACAGTTAACGGAGCGGGACGTTCGCGCCGGACTTCCGGTGATTCCTTGATCTTACCGGTGCCGGTCATCCGGTGCGAAACTCCTGCAGACCGTGTGGAAACGGGTGAGCGGAGGACCCGGATGCATTTGGTGTTGGTGAGGGTTGGAGCGAGATAAATCGTTCACTCCCGAACTGCCCGGGTGATTGCTTCGACACCGAGGATATTGATCGCTCGGCGGAGATTGTAGGCCAAGGCCGTAAGGCTGAACTCGCCACGGA
>JAFAYW010000116.1 GCA_019240125.1 Alphaproteobacteria bacterium | reverse complement strand
GCGTCGATCGCGTTGTAGGCGACAGCCATGACCCGTCTCCTCCCGAATGCTTCTGACACTGCAATCCTAGCGCTCGCCCGGGGATGGCGCGAGAGTGAACTCGTCCGCGAGCGCGGTCGCGATAAGCATGGATCGGCGCTAAGCTCGGCGCTGGTTGTGCTGGCGGGCGGGACGAGGAGGCCGAGTCGATGCAAGCGGATTATGTGATCGTCGGCGCGGGGTCGGCGGGATGCGTTCTGGCCTACCGGCTGAGCGCCGACCCCGGAACGCGGGTGCTGCTGATCGAGGCGGGTGGGCGCGACCGCAACCCGCTGATCCATATCCCAGCCGGCTACATGAAGCTGCTCGATCACCCGACCCTAACCTGGGGCTTTAAGGCGGAGGCCGACCCCGGCGTCAACGGGCGCGAAATCCCTTACCCGCGCGGCCGGGTGCTCGGCGGCTCCAGCTCGATCAACGGCATGATCTATGTGCGCGGCCAGCCCGAGGATTTTGACCATTGGGGCCAGCTCGGCAATCGCGGCTGGAACTGGGAGGGCGTGCTCCCCTTCTTCAAGCGCGCCGAGAACTGGGAAGGCGGCGCCGATGAGTTTCACGGCGAGGAGGGGCCGCTGCTGACCTCGAAAACCTCCGACAAGCCCGAGCTGTGCCACAAGATCATCGAGGCCGGCACGCAGATCGGCTGCGAATACCACGAGGACGTCAACCATCTGCCGCCCGGCGCCGGCGGCAATATCGGCTGGGTGCAGCAGACCCGCCGTGGCCGCCGCCGGCAAAGCGCCGCCCGCACCTATCTGCGCGCCGCGATGAAGCGCTCGAACCTCGAAATCATCACCGGCGCGCTGGTGCACCGCGTCGTGTTGGAGGGCAAGCGTGCGGTCGGGGTCGAGTTCTCGCGCGGGGGCCAGGCCGAGCGCGCCCATGCGACGCGCGAGGTCATCCTGTCGGGCGGTGCGATCGGCTCACCGCACATCCTACAGCTGTCCGGCATCGGCGACCCCGAGCATCTGGCGCGCATTGGGGTGCCGGTGAGCCACGAATTGCGCGGCGTCGGCAAGAATCTGCAGGACCATTTCCTCGCCCGCTGCACCGCCGAGGTAAAGGGCATCCCGACCGCCAACGAGAAATCGCGCGGCCTACCGTTTCTCGGCGAGTTGGCGCGGTATGTCTTTGCCGGGCAGGGTCTGCTGACCTACGCCGCCTCGCTGGTCTGCGCCTCGGTCAAGGTATTGGAGGAATCGGCGACGCCCGATGTGCAGATCCTGTTCGCCAATGCCAGCTTTGCGCCGGGCCCGATCCGCAAGCTCGACGTCAAACCGGGCATGACCGGCGGCATGTGGCAGATGCGGCCGCTGTCGCGCGGCTATGTCGAGGCCAAATCGTCAGACCCGCGTCAGGCGCCGGCGATCAACCCGCGCTACCTCAGCGACGAAACCGACCGACGCTGCGCTATCGGCGGCTTGCGCGCGGTGCGCCGCCTGTTCGCCGCCCCGGCGGTGCAGCCGTACTATGTCGGCGAGATGCTGCCCGGCGCCGCGGTGCAGAGCGACGACGAATTGCTCGATTATCTGCGCCAGACCGGCTCGACCGTGTTCCACGCCACTTGCACCTGCAAGATGGGGCAAGACCCGATGGCGGTGGTCGACGACCAATTGCGCGTGCACGGGCTGGAGGGGCTGCGCGTCATCGACGCCTCGGTGATGCCGACGGTCACCTCAACCAACACCAACGCCCCCACCATCATGATCGCCGAAAAAGGCGCCGCCGCCATCAAAGCCAGCGCGCGCCAGCGGCTGGCGGCTTAGTGCCTCTATTACGAGTACCGTATCCTCGCCCGGACAGGTGTGAACACATGCTAGCACAGCAAGAAAAAATCACAATTCGTGATATCACTGATCTCTACAAGAATAAAATGCTTACGGCTAATCCCGAATATCAGCGGGGTGTTGTTTGGAGCGCTACTCTGAAGAAAAAGCTAATAGACTCGGTTCTTCGTGGTTATCCCCTACCTGTCATTTTCCTTCATCACATTAAAAAGGTAGTGGCGAATATGCAGAGAGAGGATTTTGAAATCATTGACGGCCAGCAACGTATTACTGCACTCTTCGATTTTGTAGAAGGTAGCTTTCAGCTCTTTGATCCGGTAAGAGATGATAAAGAAGCAAAATTCCCAGGGTTTTTGAAAGTGCAGCCATGCCCGTGGGCGGGCAAGTTGTTTAGCGGGATGGACGTCGAATTACAAAATCAGTTTCTTGACACTGAGTTATCAGTCGCGAAAA
>JAFAYW010000053.1 GCA_019240125.1 Alphaproteobacteria bacterium | reverse complement strand
CGCCCTCCGTCCTCCGTCAACAGTATGCCGTCGTCCGCCGTCAGCCACCCGACCTCCGCGCCGTACCGCATCGTCGAACTTGCCGAAGGCGTGGTGGTGGTCCGGGAAGGTCGGCAGTACCACGTCGCGTTGCCGCGCTACGAGGCGGCGGGCGCCAGCGGGGCCGATGGCGACGGCAGCGTGCGGGCGCCGATGAATGGCCGCGTGGTCGCGGTGTTCGTCGCCTTGGGCGAGCGTGTCGCAAAGGGCGCCCGGGTCGCCGCTATGGAAGCGATGAAGATGGAACACACACTGACGGCGCCGATCGACGGCACGGTCACGGAGATCGCGGCGACGCCCGGCTCCCAAGTCGCGGAAGGCGCGATCGTCCTGCGCATCGAGGCCGCCGCGGATGCGCAAAACCTCCGATCTTGATGGCGGAGCACACCTGACGGCTAAGGATAACCGCAGAAATGAGTGCTTCCATCGGTCATTGCGAGGCGCGTCTTGGCGCCCACCGGGTCCGGCCTAAGGGGCGCCCTCTTGCCGAGTTACGCAATCCAGAGTCCCTACTGTGGACTTTGGATTGCTTCGCGGCGCGAACAGCGCCGCTCGCAATGACGTTTGAAGCACTCAATTTTCACGTCGCCTAATTGCCGGCAGAGGCGTGTTTCTCGATCGGATACCAGAAGGTTTGGTGGCAGCCCTCGCAGACGTTCTCCATGCGGCCGCCAATGTCGATTATTTGCATGGGGTCTTTGGCCTCGGTCGCCCGCAAAGCCTCCACGCCGAGATCCTGCAACGCCTTGGCAAACCCATTAAAACTCTGACGATTGCGCCTGATCAGCACGGTGATCTGGGGCGGGTCCAGCTCCACCCCCTCGGCCTCCGATTTGTCTCCGGCGGGCGCCGCTTCGCGGCCGGGGATCATCAGCAGATTGCTCCCCTCGATGAGTCGGACGGCGGCGTGACGCACGTCGGCCCAGTCCTCCTGCGATTTTGGCATTATTTCGTGAAGGCCCTCGTTGTCGGCGATGGTCTGCACGGCATTCCACAGAGCGTCGGCGGACGGATCGATGATGGACTGCATCAGGTCCTTCACGGTCAGGTAGACTGGGCGGTCCTTCCCGGCGCCGCGCGAGGCGCCCGGCGTTGCGGATGCGGCGGAAGCGCCACCGGAGCGACACTGTGCCATATAGGCTTTTTGGGTGAGGCCATTGGCTTCGTTTGCGGCTCTATTGGCACGCCATGATTCGAGGCAAGCCTTCGCGGGTTTCTGTTGGGCGATGGCGAGCGTGGATGATGCCAGGACTCCCAACGCCGCCGAGCCTAAGACTATGCAGCACACAGCCGTCGCGATTTGCCGTTTCATCTCGCCGTCTCCGTCAATCAATGGGGCTCGCTCATGATAGCATTTTGCGAAGGGCTTGGACGAATTTTCCACCTTCGACCGTACCATAGGTCTGGCGCGCAAACTGCAATCCTCTATTCCGTGACGCCGCCCCTGCATTCCAGCCGCGACAGGGAGCGCCGACTCCGCTAATAAACCCGGATGGACGTGATCACCACCACGGCCGATCTCGCGGCGGCGTGCAACCGGATGTCGCGGCACGCCTTCGTGACGGTCGATACCGAGTTCCTGCGCGAGACCACCTATTACCCGCTGTTGTGCGTCGCCCAGATGGCAACGGCCGATGAGGCCCTGGTCATCGACGTGCGGGCCGATCAGCTCAATCTTGCGCCGTTCTTCGAGTTGATGGCGAACGAGCGCGTGCTCAAGGTGTTCCATGCGGCACGCCAGGACATCGAAATCATCTGGCATCAGGCGAAGTTGATCCCGCATCCGGTGTTCGATACCCAGGTCGCCGCCATGGTGCTGGGCTATGGCGATTCGATCTCCTACGATGCGCTGGTCCAGCGCGTCACCGGCGACGTGCTCGACAAATCCCACCGCTTCACGGACTGGTCGCGCCGGCCGCTAACCGCGGCACAGATCGCCTACGCGATTTCTGACGTGACCCATCTGCGCGACGTTTACGTGGCGCTCTCGGCCGATCTCGCGAAGCGGGGACGCAGCGAATGGGTCGGCGAGGAGATGGAGGTCCTGACCTCGCCGGACACCTACCGCGCCGATCCGGAAACCGCCTGGGAGCGGCTCAAGACGCGGGTGCGCAAGCCCAAAGAACTTGCGGTGCTGATCGAAGTCGCGGCGTGGCGCGAGCGCGAGGCACAGTCGCGCGACGTACCGCGCAACCGCGTGCTCAAGGACGACGCCGTCGGCGACATCGCGATCCACGCGCCGACCACGGCGGAGCGGCTGACAACCCTGCGCTCATTGCCGCGCGGCTTCGAGCGCTCGCGCTGGGGGGAGGATATTCTCGAAGCGGTGAAACGCGGCCTCGCCCGCGACCCCGCCTCGCTGCCGCGGCTTGAAAAGCCGCGCCAGGGCCTCAACGGCAACGCCACCGTCGAGCTGTTGAAGGTACTGCTGCGCATGGCCT
>JAFAYW010000020.1 GCA_019240125.1 Alphaproteobacteria bacterium | reverse complement strand
CTGGCCTGTCTTGGCGGCGAGCCGCAAGCGCAGATCGCCGCGCGCCTAGGCACACGGCCCAACACGGTGTCGAAATGGCGCACCCGGTTCGCCGAGCAGGGGATTGCCGGACTGGCCGATGCGCCACCTCGGGCAAGCCGAAGACCTGTGGGCCAAACCTGCGCATCAAACTGCTCGCGCTCATCGAAACGCCGCTGCCGAGGGGGTCAGGCGAAGCGGGATGGCTTGGCTCTGGCGAGGGCGGCGGGGGCGAAGAAAACCACCGTCTACGCACGCTGCAGAAAGACGGCATCCACCTCCAACGCAGCCGCGGCTGGTGCGTCAGCAGTGTCCGCAGTTCGCCGCCAAAGCCGCCGACATCGTTGGCCTGTACCTGGCGCCGCCGCAAAAGGCACACTGGTACTCAGCGTCGATGAGAAACCCTCGATCCAGGCGATTGTCGCGCGCCACCGGCTATGTGCAAACCTCCAGCGGCAAGATCGCCCGCTGCTTGAAGAGCACCTATCGACGCAACGGCACGCTCAATCTATTCGCCGCCCTCGGCGCCGCCACCGGCAAGGTCCGCAACAAGATTACCGCGACCAAGGACGCGTGAGCCGGAAACGATATTAGTCTAAGAAGATCGCCGCTGGAAATCGCCACCAGGGTGAGTGACAATCATCTCAGCGAGCCTCGCGCGATCGCTGATTCCACACTTGTGATAAATGTTATACATATGCACTTTGACGGTGCCAGCGGATATATTCAGCTTATGTCCGATGTGCTTGTTCGACAAGCCTTGCGATGCCCAATAGGTAATTTCTCGTTCCCGAGGTGTCAGAACAGATAGCGCATCCAAATTCAGCCCATCGTTGGCTTGGCAGCGCGCTAATTCCGGCCACCAGGACGTAAGCGGAAATAATTTCCTGTCAATTGCCACTTGCCGGATACAATCTAACAATGTATCCGGCATGATTGCCTTGGGGATGACACCGTAAGCGCCTCCGATGATCGCGGCAGCCGCTTCATGAACGAGCACCGACGTGGCGTGAAAAACGAATCTGGTATCAAGTCTTTCAGATGCTGCGGTAGCGAGAAAGTCGAGGCTAGGCATATCGAGCATAAACAGATCAACTAAAGCTACGTTTGGAGAATGGTCTCGTATAAATTGAATGCATTTCGTGCCGTCGGTGAAGCTTGCCAAAACATCGAACTCTTTATCCACGCCCAGAACGTTTGTCAGCCCACAGAGAAAGATCGGATGAGGGTCCGCGATCACCACGGTGATGCGACCCATGTCTGCTACTGTGTGGGAGAGGCTAAAGCTCATTTCCAGAACACCATTATTTCAACAGGTAAACTGAACCTCGTTGCCGCGAGCAGCTAGATCACGGCGTTTTACGGCCCACCGCGGGTGCCGCCGGAAAATCCGCGGGCAGCCAGACTAGCGCTTGACGAGATTAGGATGCGCGATGCGCCAGCCGGGTCTTACACCGCCAAAGGGATGAACCGGTAGGGTTACGGCATGACATCCGAAAGCCTCGCGAAGAAATTGAAAGTGCCACATTCCACTCCCTTTCCGGGCAAGACTAATGCCACGTCTGTGACGACGAGCGTTGCTACACCGAAGTTGGCCGAGGGAAAATTCGGTTTAGGGTACAGCAGCACGATGCCTTAGATTAGTATCACCAACTCGTCTGTTGGTTCGAAAACGATAACTCACAGAATCTGCTGTACGCTGACGCGTCAATCTATGCAGGCACGTCAATCTATTTGGAGGAGTTCGCACCAAAAGGCGAAGCTGGTTGTCCCGCACGCTCACTGGCCGGATTAAAAGTTGTCGGTCCGTTGCGTCCGTGCTCCCGCTGGGCCCTTCCTCACCCGCCGCGCCATTGAAAGGAAGGCGTTTACCGCCCGCGAACAGTTCGCAAGCCGCGGCGACAAGGCGGTGCGGGCTCAATCGATGCGCGGCCGCATGGCCATGCTCGGCCTCTATGTCCGGCAGGGGTCGCCGTGGCTTGCTGACTTGCGCTCGGAACTGCTCAGCTTCCCGGCCGGCCTGCATGACGATCAGGTCGATGCGCTGCGTCTGGTCGGCCAGCTACTCGACCGGATCAATGCCGGGCGCCAGCCGCAGCCGCCCGAACTGGCTCGACACGAGGCCTATCGGCCGGCGTCAGAGGTCATGCCTGACGATGACTGGAAGACACTTTGATTACTGCTCGGCCCACGGTGAGATCGGCAGGTGCGGTGTGTTCGCCGATCACCGCGACGAGGCACGGCGCCGACGAAGTATCTGGCCGGGCGAATGGCCGCAAAGCGTCATCATCTCCGAGGTGGTTTTTATTTTGCTGGGAGCTGTTCCTGCTCGGCCCAGGAATACGGCAGCCCAGTCGCCAGGGCGGTCGCGGTGAGCG
>JAFAYW010000134.1 GCA_019240125.1 Alphaproteobacteria bacterium | reverse complement strand
GCGCCGATACGGCACGATGAGCTTTGGCGATGTCGCCGCCGCCGCGACCCGGCTCGCGCGCGACGGGTTTCCGATGTACCCGCTGATGCATGAGAGCCTGAAGAAGCAGGCCGACCGGCTGGCCGAGTGGCCCTCCAGCGCGGAGGTGTTTCTGCCCGGCGGCAAGCCGCCCGCCAGCGGGGAGGTGTTCCGCCAGACGGATCTCGGCGCCTCATTGCAATACATGATCGACGAGGAAAAGGCCGCTGCCGGGCGCGGCCGCGACGCCGGCCTCGAAGCCGCGCGCGACGCGTTTTATCGCGGCGATATCGCCCGCAAGTTCGTCGCCTACAACAAGGAGCAGGGCGGCTTGCTGTCGGCCGAGGACCTCGCCAACTACCATTCGCCGGTAGTGCCGCCGGAGCGCCGCAGTTTTGGCGATCTCGAAGTCTTCACCTGTGGCGCCTGGTGCCAAGGGCCAACGCTGTTGCAGACCTTGGCTTTACTCGAAGGCACCGACCTGAAGGCGCTCGGCCACAACAGCGCCAATTACGTGCACCAACTGACCGAGGCGCTGAAACTCGCCTTCGCCGATCGCGAGGCCTATTACACCGACCCGGCCCTCGGCGAGGTACCGCTGCACACCCTGATCTCCCCGGAATACGCCGCCGAGCGGCGCAAGATGATCCGTGCGGATCAGGCGTGGCCGGAGATGCCACCGCCCGGCGATCTGGGCGCCAGCGCGCCCAGCCTGCGCGCCAGCCGGCCCAACCCCAACCCGGAACCCGACACCTCGTATGTCTGCGCCACCGACCGCTGGGGCAATGTGTTCTCCGCCACCCCGAGCGACGGCTGTTATGGCTCACCGATCGTGCCCGGCACCGGGCTCATTCCGTCAAACCGCGGCTCGCAATCGCGGCCTGACCCGCGCCACCCCGCCGGTGTCGCACCCGGCAAGCGCCCGCGCTTGACGCCGAACCCGGCGCTCGCGATCAAGGGCGGCGATCAGTTCCTCCCGTTCGGCACGCCGGGCGGCGATGTGCAGACCCAGGCGATGCTGCAGGTCCTGCTCAACATCTTCGTGCATGGCCAGGACGTGCAGAGCGCGATCGAAAGCCCGCGTTTCGCGAGCTATTCCTACCCCTCATCCTTCGCGCCCTACGACTACTACCCCGGCCGCCTCAACATCGAGGCGCGCTTTCCAGAGGAGGTCATCTCCGATTTGGCGCGACGCGGCCACAAGATCGAGCGCTGGCCGGAGTGGATCTGGCTGGCCGGCGCGGTCTGCGCGATCCTGTCCGACACCAAGCGCGGCGTCATGGAAGCCGGCGCCGACCCGCGTCGTGCCGCTTACGCGATGGGCTGGTAGACGGGGCTCCCGCCTCAGAAATCGAGGTCGGCATAGTGCGCCGGCGGCGGCGCGCCGGGAACATGGTCGGCCAGAATTGCCCGGAAGCTCGGGCGTGACTTGATGCGGGCGTACCATTCCTTGGCCGGGTCATGGCCCTCCCACGGCACATCGCCGAGATAGTCGAGGGCTGAGAGATGCGCCGCCGCGGTGATGTCGGCGACCGAAAAATGATCGCCGGCCAGCCAGCGGCGGCGTTCCACCAGGTAGCCGACATAATCGAGATGGTTGGGCAGATTGGCGTGGCCCGCGCGAATCGCCTGTGAGTTCGGCTGCCCCTGTCCGCCATAACGCCGCATCATCTTTTGCCCGAGCAGGTTCTCGGTGACCTCAAGGTTCATCTTGACGTCGAACCAGGCGCACAGCCGGCGCACTTCGGCGCGGTCGATCGGATTGATCCCGATCAGGAGTTTTTCGCGATAAACCTCGTCGAGATATTCGACGATGGCGTCCGTGCCGGCCAGTACCGTGCCGTCCGGCTCGATCATCACCGGCACCTCGGCGGCGGGGTTGAGCGCGAGGAATTCTGGCCGTCGTTCCCAGGTTTTCTCGAGCTTCAGGGTGAATTCGAGGTTCTTTTCGGCCAGCACGACGCGCACCTTGCGCGCGGCCGGCGACAATGTGAGGTGGTAGAGGACCCGCATGGTCGGCGATTGTAATGGCCGCAACGCCGGCTGAACACGCCGGGTTCGCGGGACAGGCTAAATAACGCCGCTGCTCCGCGACACGCGGCCAGTCAATGTCAGGTCAGCCGCCCGGCTCGCGCTCGCGCATCAGCCGTGCGACATCATGCGAATCCGCGTCTTCGCGGGCTTCGAGCGCCGCGATGATGCGCGGCCGGTCCCCCGCGGGACGGTTCTGGCTCAGCTTGAACTTGCCTTCCAGGCGCTCGACCGCGATCTCGAACCCGATGATACCTTTCAGCATCCCCGCGAGGTACGGCTCCGGCTGATCCTGCATGCGCCACGGCGGCGCCGGCTCACGTCCCTCATGCCGTTCTGACAGGCGCTGCAGGACATCGCGCAGCCATCCGGCATGGTCCACCGTGCGCGGGGTGCCATAGGCGTGCACGGTCGCGTAGTTCCAGGTCGGCACCGCTGGCCCTGCCTGGTACCAGCTCGGCGAGATGTAGGTGTGCGGGCCCTGGAACAGCACCATGACCTCGCCGCCCGGCAGCAGATCGGCGCCTTGCGGATTGGCGCGGGCGATGTGGCCGAGCAGGAAGACACGGTCGGCGCGTCGCTCGATCAGAAAGGGAATTTGGCTGGCTATCATGCCGCGTTCGCTCTGGCTGACGATCGTGCCGAAATCGTGCTGTTCGATAAACGCGACCAGCACCTCCTCGAGGCTCTCGGTAAAGGCGGGCGGCAGGTAAACCATTGCGCAAGGCCTCGCGGCGGATCAGCCGAAATGCTTGACCAGCAGCGTACCGAGGAGCACGACGCCGGAGACGACCAAAATGCCGCCCGAGCCGCGATTAATCCATATCAGATGATGGCGCTTCAGCGACATCCGCATCAGCCCGGTGCCAAAGGCCAGCCCGGCCCACCAGACGAGCGAGCCGAGCCAGACACCCCCGACCAGAATACCCGCCGATGCCCAGGTCGCTTGTTTCCCGGTCAATCCAATGCTGGCGAAGATCGCGAGAAACGCAAGGATCGTGATCGGGTTCGTGATGGTCAGCGCGAAAGTCGAGGCGAAATCGCGGATCAGTCCCTCCGGGTCACGCTCATTGTCGCGCTCCTCGGGGCTCGCCCGCAATGCCGAGATGCCGATATAGATCAGGTAGGCGCCGCCAATGAAACGCAGCCAATTCTGATAGTCGAGCAGCCATTGGGAAATAAAGGTCAGACCGCCGGCTGCGATGATGCCGAATACGGCATCGGCGCTCGCCGCGCCCAAACCCGACATGAAACCCGCGAGCCGCCCGTGCACGATCGTGCGCCGCACGCACAACACGCCAACCGGTCCCACCGGCACAGCGATCACGATTCCGACCAGCGCACCTTTAACGAGCAACCACAACCACATCAGCGCTGCCGGCCTTATCTAACTCTTGGACTGTCGGAATTTGGCGCGCAGTGTCCGGGAATGCCGGCTGCGGCGCAACCGAAATGCGGCGCTGCGTCATGCGTGGCATGTCGAGTAGGCGCGTCGCAACGAGAGGGATCAAGGTTAAACAAAATTCGCGCTATGTTGCGGCAATGAGGCAGAAGCACATATCGCGGCGCATTTGGCTCAATGGCCTTATCGCCATTGGTATCGCGCAAATCATCATCGGGAGAGCGGCGATGGCGGGTGATCAGGCGACGGGCGATGCGTATCAGTTCGAGTTTGCCGCGCTCGATGGCGGCAAGCTGCCGCTTTCGGCGTGGCGCGGTCATCCGATCCTGGTCGTCAACACGGCGTCGTTCTGCGGCTACACCCCGCAATATCGCGATCTCGAGGCGCTGTGGAAGCAATACCGCGATCGCGGCGTCATCGTGCTGGGCGTGCCCTCCAACGATTTCGGCCAGCAGGAGCCGGGCAGCGCCACCGAGATCAAGCAGTTCTGCGAGACCAATTACGATGTCGATTTCCCGCTGACCGAAAAATACCGGGTAGTCGGCGCCGATGCGCACCCCTTCTACCGCTGGGCTGCCGGGGTGCTCGGCGAGGGCGGCGCGCCGCGGTGGAATTTCCACAAATACCTGATCGGCGCGAACGGACAGCTCGCCGGCACCTGGCCATCGGGAGTGCGCCCGACCGACAAGGCGATCACCGGCGAAATCGACACCGCCCTCGCCGGCAAGTAGGGAGGCCGCCATGCAACCGCTCCGCCTCGGCGCGTTCGAGATCGCGCGCATCGCCGATTTCGAGGGCCCGGCCTTTGACCCGCACGAGTTCTTCCCGGATTTCGACCCGGAAGTGGTACGCGCCAACAATGATGTGCTGGGCCCGCGCCTCGTGGATCCGGCCACCGGCAAGTTGGTATTCAGCTTCCACAGCTTCGTAGTCAAGACCAACCACCACACGATCCTGATCGATGCCTGCATCGGCAACGACAAGGAGCGCCCGGCCCGGCCGCAATGGCATCATATGAAGACGTCGTATATCGACGACCTCGCCAGATGCGGCGTCGGGGTCGGCGATATCGATTTCGTCATGTGCACGCATCTGCACTGGGACCATGTCGGCTGGAACACGCGGCTCAGCGACGGCAGATGGGTCCCGACCTTCCCCAACGCCAAATACGTGATGGCCAAACGCGAGTTCGACCACTGGCAGGATTTCGCCGCCAGCGGCGCCGACTCACCGCACGCGACCGCGTTTGAGGACAGCGTGTTGCCGGTCGTGAAGACCGGCCAATCGATGCTGGTCGATGACGATTACGCGCTGGAAGACGGCCTGTGGTTCGAGGCGGCACCGGGACACACACCCGGCAATGTCGTTATCCATGCCAAGTCGCAGGGCGAGACCGGGTTGTTTGTCGGCGATGTGCTGCACCACCCGCTGCAGTGCCTGCGGCCGGAATGGTCGACCCGCGCCTGCACCGATATGGACGGCTCCCGCCACACCCGCACCCGCATCATCGAGGAGCATGCCGGGCTCGGCACCCTGATCCTGCCGGCGCATTTCCCCGCCCCGACCGCCGGCTGGATCAAACCGCACGGCA
>JAFAYW010000076.1 GCA_019240125.1 Alphaproteobacteria bacterium | reverse complement strand
ACCGGTCGTGCCGGCCGCGACGGTCTGCCGGCCGATGCCTGGATGACCTATGGCATGGCCGATGTGATGAACCTCCGCCGGCTGCTCGAAGCCAGCGAAGTCGGCGAGGCGCGCCGCCGCATCGAGCGCCAGAAAACCGAAGCGCTGATCGGATTTTGCGAGACCGTCGGCTGCCGCCGCCAGGCCCTCCTTGGCTATTTCGGCGAACGCGACCACCCGCCTTGCGGCAATTGCGACAACTGCCGCAACCCGGTCGAGGCACGCGATGGCACCGTCGAAGCGCAGAAGGTGTTGTCGGCCGCCTACCGCACGGGACAGCGCTTTGGCGCGCATCATCTCGTCGATGTATTGCTTGGAAAGACGACAGACCGCATCACCCGCTTTAGCCATGACCGGCTCAAGACCTTCGGGGTCGGCACCGAGCACGACCAGGGCGGCTGGCTGTCGGTGATCCGCCAGGTGCTGGCGCAGGGCCTTCTTGTACCCGACCCCGAGGGGCATGGGGGCCTGGCGCTCGGCGCCAACGCCGCTGAGGTGTTGCGCGGCGTCCGTGATGTGCGATTGCGCACCGAGCGGCCGCGCGAACGCGCCGCCACCTCGCGCAAGCGCACCGCGCCGATCGACCTATCGCCGGAAGAGCAGGAAATGTGGAACGCGTTGCGCGGCTGGCGCCTTGAAGAAGCCCGCCGCCAGGAGTTGCCCCCTTACGTGATCTTTCACGACGCGACGCTGATCGAGGTCGCCCGCCGCCGTCCCGCCACCGCCGACGCGCTCGCCGCAATCCCCGGCATCGGCCGCAGCAAGCTCGACCGCTACGCTGCCGCCCTGCTGCAGGTCATCGCTCGCAACGCTTCGTAGCGCTAGAGCTTAGCTGTGTTTGCTCGGAAGCAGCTAAATTTGGCACCTCCCCCGGGCTTGACCCGGGGGTCCACGTTTCCAGACTCAGTCTCCGCACAGCAAGACGTGGATGACCGGGTCAAGCCCGGTCAAAGCGGTTGAAAGAATCTTCCGTCGAAATGGAGCATGCTATAGGCCGCGAAGGCGCTCACGCGAACTTCACCGAGCTTGAAGAGGACCCGTTGCCGATGACGAAGGATCGCGGCAACAATGCGGGCACGGTCGCCAGGGTTCGCGTTACCGAGGAGTTCGCCAGGAGTTCACAGACAGCAGCTAGGCGCTATGCGGCGGTTGATGAAATTCCTGCATACCATGGGAGCCATCGGGCTGATGGGCGCGATGGCGTGCCTGCTGGTCATGCTGCATTTCACCCCGAACCCATCGGCGCTTTCGGAATACGCGCGGATGCGCGCGGCGATGGGGGGCATCGCGACATGGATTTTCTTCCCTTCGCTCGCGCTCACCTTGATAGCCGGCCTGCTGGCGATCGCCTTCTCCCCGGTCTATCAGAACGCCGGATGGGCGTGGATCAAGCTGGCTTCGGGCATTCTGGTGTTTGAATGGGGGTTTGTCGCCATCCTCGGGCCGATGCAGCAGGAGGCGGAATTGAGCGCCCGCGCCGTGTCACACCAGGCCGATCCCGCCATTCTCGCAGGTTCGCTCGGCGCCGAGTGGAATTCGCTGTGGGTGATGCTGGCGGTGGCAACCGCCAATGTGATCCTCGGCATATGGCGACCGCGCCTGTCGCGGCTGCCCGACTGAGTTCGCCCGACCGCGTCCGCGTCCGCTATCTCGGCGGATGACGCTTCGCTCATCCGCCCTACCGCCTGCGACACCAACCGGAGAATGTGACCGATGAGCCTGCCCGCGCCGTATGACCGCTACCGGGGCGAGGTATTGCCGGAATGGATCGACCATAACGGCCATATGAACCTCGCCTATTACACGGTGCTGTTCGATTTCGCGACCGATCTGCTGTTCGCCGACCTCGATCTCGGCCTTGACTATCGCAAGCGCACCGAGCACGGCACCTTCGTCGCCGAAAACCACAATGTGTTCGAACGCGAATTGCTGGTCGGCGCCAAGGTGAGGGTGGTGACCCAGATCATCGCTTCCGACACCAAACGCCTGCATCTGGCGCACGAAATGTACGCCCTCGACGGTGGCCATCGCTGCGCCACCCAGGAATTGATGTTCCTGCACGTTGATCTACGCGCCCGCCGCGTCGCCCCGTTCCTCCCAGAACTGGCTCAACGCATCGCCGTCGCTACCGAGGCGCATGCGCACCTGCCGCATCCCGATTGGCTTGGCCGCCGGGTCGCCATGCCCCGGTAAATCTTGCCCCTCCCTGCGCCGCGCGCTAGGACGTGGCGCAGGAAATTGGTGCGGAGGACGCGGAGATGATTTCGGGCGAATACGACGTCGTCGTGATCGGGG
>JAFAYW010000352.1 GCA_019240125.1 Alphaproteobacteria bacterium | reverse complement strand
TGCAGTGGCGAGCGTCATCCATCCGAGCCTGATGACCGGCGAGGCGAAGCAGCGGGCCGACGAGCACCTGAAGGGCGGCTATGGCAGCCTGGTCGGCTTCGAGCTGAAGGCCGGCGCCGCGGCCGGGCAGCGCTTCATCGATGCGCTGCGGATGTTCTACCACGTCGCCAACATCGGCGATGCGCGCAGTCTGGCGATCCACCCGGCCAGCACGACCCATTCGCAATTGACCCCGGAAGAGCAGCTCAAGACTGGTGTCAGCGATGGCTATATCCGTCTGTCGATCGGCATTGAGCATGAGGACGACATCGTTGCTGACCTGAAACAGGCGCTTGACGCCGCGTGAGCGACGCCGGTGCCGCGACCCTGACTCTCGGCTGGCCGGTCGATCTGCGCCTGACCGTCGCCAGCCACGGCTGGGTACACCTGGAGCCGTGGCGCTGGGATGCAGAACAAGGCGAACTGTCGCGCACCGAACGGATCGCCGGCCGCATTGGCCATGTCGCGGTGCGCCAGCTTGAGCCGAGCGTGTTGGCGGTCGCCTGGCGCGATCTGCCGGACGACGCGGAACCGGAGATCCTGCGGCGGGTCGGGCGCTGGGTGTCGGCTGCGTGGGATCCGGCGGCGGCGATCGCGGCGCTGGCAATCGGGTTCCCCGAGGAGGTCGCGTTGATCGCGGCCGGCGCCGGCCGCCTGTTGCGCTGTTCCACTTTCTACGAGGATTTCATCCAGACGCTGCTGACCGTCAACACCAGCTGGTCCGGCACCTGCCGGATGAACGCGGCTGTGGTCGCCGAACCGGGTGGCGGCGCCTTTCCCGGGCCACAACAGATGATCGATTACGGCGAGGAGCGATTGCGCGGCATCGCCAAGCTCGGCTTTCGCGCGCCGACCGCCTTCGCCGCGACCCGGCGCATGCTCGATGACGGCATCATCGATGCCGACGGACATGCCGCCGCCGAAGACTGTATCGACCACGATTACCTGATCGGCCTCAAGGGGATCGGCCCCTATGCGGCGGCACATTGCCGGATGCTATTGCACGATTTCAGCCGTATCCCGGTCGACTCGGTGGTGGTCGCGCATCTGCGCGAGCGGCACAACACGACGCCGGCCGATTTCATCGCCGCCCGCGCTGAATGCGGCGCCTATCTCGGTCTCGGCTATCGCCTGCTGCGCCTGCGCGAGAAATTCCAGGTGGCGGAGATCGATATCGCCGCGCCAAAGCCCGGCTCGGCCTATTAGGGCGACGCCGCATGACGCTGTTTGAAGCGATCCTTCAGGCCGCGCGTATGCGCACCGGCGCTGCCGCTCTGGAACTGCGTCTGCCGCAGCCGAAATCGGCCACCGACCTGCGCGCGACCGGCGACGATCGGTACCTGTCGCTGATGTCGCTGCGCATCTTTCGCGCCGGGCTCAAGCACAGCGTCGTCGATGCGAAGTGGCCGGCGTTTGAAGAGGTATTTCACGGCTTCGAGCCGCGCCGCGTGCGCGGCATGCCCGATGAGGAATTGGAAAAGCTGCTCGGCGATAGCAGGCTCATCCGGCACGGCGGCAAGCTGAAGGCGGTGCGCGACAACGCAGCGACGATGCTGGACATCGGCGCCGAGCATGGCGGCTTTGGCGGCTGGCTCGCGGCGTGGCCGGGGAGCGACATCGTCGGGCTTTGGGAAGCGCTGGCCAAGCGGTTCAGCCAGCTTGGCGGCAATTCCGGTCCAATGTTTCTGCGCATGGCCGGCAAGGACACCTTCGTGCTGTCGCCGTCGGTCGCCGCCGCGCTGCAGCATTGGGGCGTCCTGATGGCGCCCCCGAAGACCCGGCAGGATCGCGCAGGGGCACAGGAGGCCTTCAACCACTGGGCGGCGGAGACGCAACGGCCGCTCTGTCAGCTCAGCATGATCCTCGCCTTGTCGGTCGAGGACTGAGCTGCCTCAGTAATTCGAGATTTCGACGAGGTTCTGATCCGGGTCGCGTATATAGACCGACTGGATCGTGCCGATGGCGCCGGCGCGCGGGCCGGGGCCGGTGATGATCGGCACCTCGCAGCGCTTTAAGTGCTCGACCACCTCGGTGATCGGCGTCTCGGTGATGAAGCACAGATCGCCCGAGCCGACGGTCGGCTTGTCAGCCACCAGACCGGGAATGTTGTCAGCCGGATGCAGGTTGATCTTCTGCTGGCCAAAGCGCAGCGCAGTACGCCCCTCGCCGAACGTTACAACCTCCATGCCGAGCACCCGCTTATAGAACGCGCAGCTGGCTTCGATGCTGGCGACGGTCAGAACGAGATGATCGAGGCGCGAAATCTTCATGTGCGTGATCCCATTACCGGAACATTCCGAGATAGCCGTGCACGCCCGCCCCGATAAAGATCAGGACGCCGAGCGTCGCCAGCGCCAGGAAAATGAACATTCTCGCCCCGTGCGATAAGGGCAATGCCAGCCCGCATAGCAGCACCACAGAGGCGATGAAGAATATTTCCGTGAGTGTCATCGGCACCCCGAACGTGCGTCGCGATCATATCGCGGCCCCATTTGTACGGCGATGTTGATTATACGGCGGGGCCGGGCAGCGTAAACGGCGCAACGTAAACGGACAGGTTTCGGCCGATGCAGGCAAACCGCGATGATGAAGATCACGAAACCGCGCTCGCGACCGGCAACACCACCTTGAGGGCCGGCATAAGCGCGACGGCGAAGAGCCTGCCGGCGCGAGTGAGGTTCGCGATGAGCGCGCCTCTGCTGCCTTGGCATCGGCAGACCTTGCCGCTGCTGTTGCTGGCCGTGGCGGTGGTGCTGCCCACCCCTGTGAAGGCGGCCGATGCGGTGTCGCACGGCAACCGCAACGTGGAGGCCGATGAGCCGGCGCAGGCCGCCTTCGTGTCCGGTGCACTCGACAACGCGGTCGCGCTGCGGCGGGAGGCATTGCGCGCGAGCCTGAGTAATGTCGCCGGCGATCCAGCAGCCGCGGCTCAAGCGATGGCCTCGCTCGCCAGGCTCTATATCGACGAGGACCGGTACCTCGATGCCGAGCCGCTGCTGTTGGCGGCGCGCCAGCTGCTGGCGGAACACGAGGATGGCAACAGCGCCGCAATGGCGGTCATTCAGGCGAGCCTGGCCCGCGTCGACCTCGCTCGGGGTGATGTGAAGCCGGCCGTGGCGTGTGCGACGGAAGCCGCCGCCCTGGTCCAGCGCGACGCGGACGATGTTTCGAGCGAGCCGCTGCGTGTGCTGGGGTCGGCATTGGCGGCCGATCATCAATACGCGCGCGGCGACAAGGTGCTGCAACAAGCGGTGGCGCGCGCCCGCGCCGAGTTTGGACCGCAATCCCTTGAAACGGCGCGCGACCTGGCCGAACTGGCGCGGCTATACCTGCATGCCGACCGACCGGCCGAGGCGCTGCCGCTTATCGAGGAAGCGACCGCCATCGACCAGCATCTGTTCGCTCGCGGTCATCCGTTCATCGGCGATGATCTGCTCGATCTCGGCCTTATTTACGAGGCGCTGAAAAAGCCCGAACTGGCGAAGCGTGCGATGATCGCGGCATTCGACAGCCTTGAGGGAGGTGCCGCCCGCGACACGCCGCGCGTCGCCTATGTCGAGACCGACCTCAGCCGCGTCCTGCGGGAAGCGGGCGAGACCGAGGCGGCGGACGCGGCATTCGCCGATGCCCGCCGTATCCTCAAGAAAACCGAGGCCGAGGAGCGCAAGCGCGAGCGCGACGCATAGCCGTCAGAAGACCGGAATCAGGCCGCCGGAGACGACATGCTCCTCCACGCCCTTGACGCCCGTAACATTTTCGGCGGCGACGCGCAGAGCATGACGTTCCTCTGGCGACTGGTCGTCGGTCACCCAGAGGTGCACGACCGCGTCCCTGACCAGGATATCCGCGGCCCAGGCATGTACCCATTCGCGGCCCCGCAGCTCGGAGATCAGCTTTGCCTTGATGTTGCGGTCGTCAGTGCTGCTGGTCGCCGACGGCGCGGGCTTTGCCGCTACCAGGGCCCGGACCAGATTGGCCCGGCTGATGATCCCGACGCACTGACCGCGCCTGACCACCGGTATGCGCTTGACCCTCTTTGTTTCCATCAGCATCGCGACATCGGCGAGATCGGTCATCTCAACGACGGTGATGACATCCCGGGTCATCACGTCAGCGACCGTGCGGCCGTGCGATTTGACATAATCGCGCGCCAGCTCGCTTGTGGTGCTCTCGAACCAGCGCGGCCGACGACGTTCCAGCCGGCGCTCGGTCTGCGTCTCAGCGCGATGCAGCAAGTCGCCTTCGCTGACAATACCCACCAGGCGCTGCTCCGCGTCGACCACCGGGACGCCGCTGATCCCGCGCTCCGACAGCAAGGTCGCCAGCGTCTGCACTGACGCGGTCGGTTCGATGGTGATGACATCCCGCGTCATGACGTCGATGGCATACATGGCATCCTCCCTGGCCGGTATTCGCCGCGGCTGATGATGCGCCGGGGTGTCCACCACTCATTGATCTCGATCAAGCGGCTGGCCGTTTCACATCGCCCGTTGCAGAATACGTGTAAGTACACACATCAGCGCTGATAGGGCGGATGATTGTGGGATAGCACCCACGCGGGCGGCTTGTTACGCTGAAGCTTCGCGGTGGGCCGCGATCGAGGAGGATCGGATGACCGGATGCATCGTCGGATGGGCGCACAGCAAGTTCGGCAAGCACGAGGGTCGCGACGTCGAGTCGCTGATCGTCGAGGTCGCGCAGGGCGCGTTGTCCGATGCCGGTGTTGCCGCCGCCGATATTGACTCGATTTTTCTCGGCACGATGAACGGCGGCTTTGTGAAGCAGGAATTTCCCGCCTCTCTGGTCTTGCAGGCTGATCCCGGGTTTCGCTTCAAGCCGGCGACCCGGGTCGAGAATGCCTGTGCCACCGGATCGGCGGCCATCCATATGGGGCTGAACTCGATCGCCGCCGGCAAGGCCCGCCTTGTGCTGGTGGTCGGCGTGGAGAAGATGACCGAGGTATCCGGCGCCGTCGTCAATGACCTGCTGCTGCGAGCCTCCTACCGCAAGGAAGAGGACGATATCGAGGGTGGCTTTGCCGGCATTTTCGGTCAGATCGCCCAGAAATACTTTCAGTGCTATGGCGACCAGTCGGATGCCTTGGCCCGCATCGCCGCCAAGAACCATAAGAACGGCGTTGCCAACCCGCTGGCGCAGATGCAGCGCGATCTCGGCTATGAGTTCTGTCGCACCGTCTCCGACAAGAACCCGCTCGTCGCCGGCCCACTCAAGCGGACCGATTGCTCGCTGGTGTCGGACGGCGCCGCGGCGGTGGTGTTGGCCGATCTGCAGACCGCATTGTCGCTGCGCAAGGCGGTGGCCTTCCGCGCCGCCGAGCAGGTCAATGATTTTCTGCCGATGTCGAAACGCGACATCCTTGCCTTTGACGGCCCCGCCGTGGCGTGGAAAAAAGCTTTGGCCGGCGCCCGGCTTGGCCTCGACGATCTCGATCTGGTCGAGACGCATGATTGCTTCACGATCGCCGAGTTGATCGAGTACGAGGCGATGGGATTGACCGCACCGGGGCAGGGATCCCGCGCCATTCTCGAGGGCTGGACCGAAAAGGACGGCAAATTGCCGATCAACCCATCCGGTGGGTTGAAGTCGAAGGGTCATCCGGTCGGCGCGACCGGCGTGTCGATGCACGTGCTGGCGTCGATGCAGGTGACCGGCCAGGCGGGCGGCATGCAGATCCCCAACGCCAAGCTCGCCGGGGTCATGAACATGGGCGGCGCCGCTGTCGCCAATTTCGTCAGCATCCTCGAACCGCTGCGCGGCTGAGCCGCATGGCGACATTCCGGGCGCTGGTCCTGCACGAGGCAGGCGGCAAGGTTGCCTCCGGCATCGAGGATCTTGATGCCGCCCGCCTGCCACCGGGCGAGGTTGCGGTGCGGGTCGAGTATTCGACCCTCAACTACAAAGACGGGATGATCCTGCAGGGGCTGGGGCGCCTGGTGCGGCAGTACCCGCACGTTCCAGGCATTGATTTCGCCGGCACCGTTGAGCGATCCGACGCGCCGGAGTTTCAGCCCGGCGACCCCGTGGTGCTGACCGGCTGGCGGGTCGGCGAGGTGCAATGGGGCGGCTTTGCCGAAATGGCCCGAGTGCCGGCCAGCTTTCTCGTCAAGCGACCAGCCGGGCTAAGCGCCTTGCAGACGATGGCGATAGGGACCGCGGGTTTTACAGCGATGCTGGCGGTTATCGCGCTGGAGAAGCACGGTTTGCGACCGGAAGCCGGCGACGTCCTGGTGACCGGTGCGGCGGGCGGTGTCGGCAGTGTCGCGGTGGCGGTGTTGGCGGCGCTGGGATATCGCGTCGCGGCCGGCACCGGGCGCCCGGAATTGTCGGACTATCTGACGTCGCTCGGTGCCGCTGAACTGGTCGATCGGGCGGTACTTGCCACGAAGCCGACGCGGCCGCTCGACCGCGAGCGCTGGGCCGGAGCGGTGGATGCCGTCGGTGGCGACACGCTGGCGACGCTGCTGACGCAGCTCAAATACGGCGCCAGCGTCGCGGCTTGCGGGCTGGCGGGCGGCAGCGACCTTCCGGCCACCGTGATCCCGTTTCTGCTGCGTGGTGTCAACCTGCTCGGCATCGATTCGGTGATGTGCCCGCGCCAGCTGCGGGTGGAGGCCTGGGCCCGGCTGGCACGCGACCTGCCGCTCGACCAGCTCGACCGCATCACCCAAACCGTCGGGCTGGCGGAGGTGCCGGGTCTGGCGCCGCAGATCCTCAAGGGCGACATCCGCGGTCGCGTCGTGATCGATATGGCGCGTTAGCGCCAACCCGCTGGGGATTGTTGGCCCCAGCCGCTGTTATCGAAATGGCGGTTGAGGGTATGAGCATGCATAAGATTTCGGTTAGACAGCGTGAGATCAGCGCGGCGACGCGCGGTCAGATCATTCAACGCGTGCTGGTCGATGGCTGGAGCCCAAGCCACGCCGCCCAGTTTCTCGGGATCGACGAGCGACGTGTCAAACGCTGGGTCCGGCAATTCCGGCGTCAAGGCATGGCCAGCCTGCGCGGCGACCTCGCCGCGGAAAAGCTGCCGCGCCGGTGGGTGGCGTGGCTGCGCTCACGGGCGGCCCGGCTGGTGGCTGGCCTGCGTTCCGAGGCGCGCAAGCCACAGCCCGCGTCATGCGTCGTGCTGCGCCGGACAGGGGAGGAGTCGATCCGTCTCTGACGGTCGATCCGAGCCGAGGCAACGATTCGAATTAACGTTCTGAAAACCGAATTCCGCCATACTCTTCTGTCGTGATCCGAAGGTGTCCCAGTCGCTGGGGGGCGGGGGAGATGCGGGGCGGGGTCGCCAGTCGGCGGGAGCTATTAGCTCTCGCTGCTGGCAGTGTGTGCGGCATGGTGCCTGGGCCCGGCGCGTTCGCGCGTGCGCCGCTACGCCGCCATGGCATCCCGAAACCCGAACGCGCGCCGCTGCTGCGCACCGTCGTCATCGATGCCGGTCACGGCGGGATCGACCCTGGCGCCATCAGCCCGCACGGTATTTACGAAAAGACGATCACTCTGGCAACAACCCGCGAACTCGCCCGATTGCTTGAGGCGACGGGGCGGTTTCGTGCGGTGCTGACCCGCAACAACGATCATTACGTGCCGCTGCCGCGCCGGGTTGAGCGCGCCCGGCGGGCGCATGCCGATCTGTTTCTGTCGATTCATGCCGATGCGCTGCCGAACGCGTCATTGCGGGGTCTGTCGGTCTATACGCTCTCAGACCAGGCGTCGGATCGCCAGACGGCGGCGCTCGCGACCCGCGAGAACCGCGATGATTTCATCGCCGGAGTTCACCTGTTCCGCCAGCCCCGCGAGATCGGTGCGATCCTGCTCGATCTGGCGCGCCGCCAGACCAACAACCAGTCGCTGATGCTGGCGCGCGCCGTCGTCGATGAGCTGGGGCGCGAGGTGCCTCTGCTCGAGCGGCCGCAGCGCGAGGCGGGATTTGCGGTGCTGACCGCGCCCGATGTGCCATCGGCACTGGTCGAACTCGGCTGCCTGTCCAATCCCGATGAAGAGCGCCTCCTGCAGCAACGCGCCTATCAGCAGCGCATGGCCCATGCCTTGTTGCGTGCCATCGAGGATTACTTCGCCGCCGCGATTCCCGCCTGACTGCCGGCCTGGTTGCTCGCTACCCAGCCGTCGAGATGTGCCGCGGTGATTGCGGCATGGTCCATGATCATCGACAGATGGTCGCCCGGCACCTGCGTCACCCGCATCCCGCTGACCCGGCCGCGCCACGCCGCGATCGGATCGGTCGGCGCGCCGATCTGGCGTATTTCCGGCTGCACAAAGGCGATGGTTCCCGGGTAGGGCGAAGGCGCGTATCGTGCCTTGGCGGCGATCATCCCAGTACGAATGCGCTGCAAAGCCGGCACCTCGGTGAGCCATGATGGCACCCGCGCCGGGCGCAATCCGCGGCGGACCCGCACGTGATCGCTCAGGCTGTCGAGCAGGTGGCGGGTGTAGGCCGGCAACTCGGCGGCGGAATGCCGCACGAACTGGCGGCATTGCGCTCCGAGGCGCGACATCATGTGGCTGAGCCAGGCGTCAAGCGGCCAATAACGCGGATGCAGATGACTGTCGAGCAGCAGCAGCCGGGTGTCGCGCCCGGCGCTGCGCAACTGGCGTGCCAGCTCGAAGGCGATCAGGCCGCCCAGGCTGTAGCCGACCAGCAGGCAGGGTCCGTCCGGCGCCGCCGCGAGGATCGCCGGCGCGAACAGGCGCGCCATTTCCTCGATCCGCGTCAAGGTCGGCTCCTCGCCGGACAGGCCGGGTAATTGCAGCGCGTAGATCGGATGATCGCATGCGAGATGCCGGGCCAGCTCGGAGAGCTCGCCGACATGCCCGCCCAGCCCATGCACCAGGAATACCGCGGGTGATTTTGCGCCGGGCTTCAGCAGCATGGCCGAGAGGCGCGGTGCCGCGGTCTCTTGCGCGGGTTGCTGCTCGCGTGCGATCAGGGCGGCAATTTCGCTCGGCCGCATCGCCAGCGAGAAGCTGACCAGCGGCAGCTTTGCGTCGAGCCGCTTTTCCAGCTCGCTGATCATGATCAACAGGCTCAGGGAGTCGCCGCCGGCCGCATCGAACGGCAGATCGGCAACGCACGAGCCGCGATCGAGCACGGTTTCCCAGGCCGCCGCCACATCGGCAAGAAGCCCGGCCGGCGCGGCCTCGCCCGGTGGCGCCGGAGCAAAACGCGTATCGTCGATCGCGTAAAGCTGCTCGATATCGATCTTGTGGCCCGGCAGGAGCGGCAAGGTCTCGATCGCATGCAGGCGCGCCGGCTGCATGTAGGGCGGCAGCGCATGCCGCAGCTCGGCGCGCAGCCGCTCGACGATCCCCGCGGGCGCCCCCGGCCGCGGCACGACAAAGCCAACCAGCGCGGTGTTCTCGCCGTCGTTGCGGGTGACGATCGTCGCGTCGGCAATCTCCGGCGGGCGCCGCAGGGCGCATTCCACCTCGTAGGGCTCGACTCGCATGCCGCGGATTTTGACCAGCCGATCCTTGCGGCCGAGCACGGTCATCAGCCCGTCGGCCCGGCAGCGCACCAGATCGCCCGTATGCAGAATGCGCCATTCGGGGTCGTTCGGGTCTATCGTGAACCGGCCGGGCACCAGCCGCCCGCTATGCCATTCTCCGACGGCCGTATAGCGGCTGCTGATCACCAGTTCGCCGGGTTCGCCGGCGGCGGCGGGCGCGCCGCTATCATCGAGCAACGCGTAGCGATAATCCGGCAGTGGATACCCGACCGGAACGCGCGCGCCCTCATCGGCCGCGTCGGCGGTGACAAACCAGTGGCACATCGCCGGCGCCTCGGTTGCGCCATAGGTCACGAGAAAGCGGCATTCATCCGAGACGAAAGGCCGGAAGCCTTCGATATCGACGTTGAGCAGAACGTCGCCTGCGGCGTGCACGCAACGCAGGCTCGCCAGCTTGCGCATCGCGCCGTCGAGCCGGCACAGACCCCGCAACAGGGCAGGAGTCGCCAGGAGAGTGGTGGCGCGCTTGCGGGCGATGCTATCGAGCACCTGACCGAGGCTGACACGCTGCAGATCGGTCTTGATCAGCGTGGCGCCGGCGAGCAGCGCCTCGAACATCTGCAACAGCCCGGCCACCGTACAGGGCGACCCCAGCGGCATCATCCGGTCCTGCGAATTGAGATGCAACGCATCGATAAGCTGCGCGCTGCGGTGCACGAAGGTGCGCTGGGCCAGAGCGATACCCTTGGGCTGGCCAGTGCTTCCCGAGGTGTAAACGATAAAGGCGGGGTCGGTGGGCCCCCAAGCCACGCCATCGGGAGGAGCCGCCGCGCGGGTGATGTCGTCGGCCTCGCTTACCGAGACGCGCGCAACCCCCGTCGGAACCGGCAAGATTTCCTCTGATGTCACGATCAGCGCGCTGAGGCCGGCATCAGCGATGATCGCGGCGTTGCGGCTGGCCGGGTAGTAGCTGTCGAGCACGACACAAGGGAGGCCCGCCGCCAGACAGGCCAGCACCGCCACCGGGTAGCTGGCGTCGTTTGGGAGCAATACGCCAACCGGCCGGCGCTCGCCGCCCAGCCGCACAAGAATCCGCGCGAGGCGGCTCGCGCCGTCGTAAACCTGGCGGTAGGTCAGCTGGCCGCCGCCATCATCGATCGCGACGTGATCCGGCTGCCGGGCCACCGTGTCACCGAACAGCTCGAAAATCGGCCGTTCGATCTGGCGGCGGTCGAACGGTCGGTAGGCACGCTCGACGGGACCGTTCAAGTCGCACGGCTGACGCGGGAGATCGAGCCATAAACGGTGGGCGCCGGCCTCGACCATCGGCTTCACTGGAGGGTTTGTCAGGACATCATTTGCCATGACCACCTCCTGCTGACTGCTACACCGTAAACTTCGCGGTTAATGGTTAATTATTCCTCTATTGGTCACCCGCGCTCAAGGCTAGGTTCGGTGGCAATGCGACATTGGCCGACATTGATCCAGAAGCCGGGCACACCGAGGATTGTCGGCGACCGGGATCGGTGTCGAGCCCGAGCACGTCCTTGGAGAAACTCTGTACCGCGTTGAGCTGTTGCGGCTCCGGATCGATGCGGATGGCATGATGATGGATTTCGAGCACATGAAGGCCCATGCCGGCGGTGTCCTGACGGTAATGATGCGGCGACTATAGGAATCGCTTCCAGGCAGGCAACGGGACCCGAATACCGCGCCTGTCATCATGCCCGCTCGATCGGTTAGACTATCGCTATTCATTGGCAAGGAGACGCGCGATGCCGAGTATCGAACATCACGGGGCCACCATTTATTACGAAGAGCACGGCAAGGGTTTCCCGATCCTGACCTTCGCGCCGGCCGGTCTCGCCTCGGTCATCGATGTCTGGCGCAGCGCTTCGGCGCCGATCGACCCGGTTGAGGAATGGTCCGGCGAATACCGCGTCATCGTCATGGATCAGCGCAATGCCGGCGGCCGCTCGCGCGCCCCGATCAGCGGCAAGGACGGCTGGGACGAGTACACCTCGGACCATATCGCGGTGCTCGACCATCTGCGGATCGACCGCTGCCACCTGTATGGCCAGTGCATCGGCGGCTCATTTATCCTTAACCTGGTGCAGAAGCAGCCGGAGCGGGTCGCCAGCGCAATACTGGCGCAACCGATCGGCCGGGTCGGTCCGATGCCGGCGGAACCGAGCGCCCGCTTCAGGGACTGGGCCGCCTCGCTGAAAGACCATCCGGAGGCGACGCCGGAGGTGTTGGCGCAGTTCAACCAGAACCTCTACGGGCCCGGTTTCACGTATTGCAACGACCGCGACTTCGTCAAAACCGTAAAGACGCCATGCCTGCTGCTCGCGGGCAATGACGATGCGCATCCGCGGCCGATCTCCGATGAGTTGGCCAGGCTGTTGCCGAATTGCGAATACGTGCTGGATTGGAAAAGCGGCGACGCCTTGACCGCCGCAAAGGCCAAGGCCCGGGAGTTCCTGCGCCAGCACACACCCGCCCGCTAGGCCGCCGCATTCCGGTCTCCGCTGCGGCCCGGTCTCCGCTGCGGCCCGATCTCCGGTGCGGAATTAAACAGCAAGGCTCGGGTAGAGCCTTGCTCGCCGCCGCGCCAGATTGTCACCATGTCTGGAAGCGGAGAGATCATCATGTTGGACACGGAACAATGCTGGACGGCGGTCGTGGATCACGACGCGAGTCTGGCCGGCACTTTCGTCTACTCGGTGCGCACCACTGGCGTGTACTGCCGGCCCGGCTGCGCCTCGCGCCAGCCACGGCGGGAAAACGTTGCCTTCTATGAGACGATTGCGGCCGCCGAGGCCGCGGGGTTCCGTCCGTGCAAGCGCTGCCGCCCGAACGATGCCTCGCCGGCGGAGCGCCACCTGGCCGCGATCGGCCGCGCCTGCGACCTGATCAGAAGCAGCGACACCTTGCCAACCCTGGCCGAACTGGCCAGAGCGGCGGGGATCAGCCCCTATCATTTCCACCGCGTGTTCAAGCAGATCACCGGCGCAACGCCGGGCGAGTGGGGCAAGACTCATCGTCTGAGCCGCTTCGCCGACTACCTCGCTTCCGGCGAGAAGGTGGCCGCGGCGGTTTATGCCGCAGGGTTTGGCGCCAGTTCGCGCGCCTATGAGGCGGCACCGGACGGGCTCGGCATGACGCCGGGAGCGCGCCGCCGCGGCGGCAAGGGCGAGACGATCCACTATACGATCGTCTCCACCGCGCTTGGCGAGGCGCTGGTGGCGGCGACCGGGCGCGGCGTGTGCATGACCGCGCTCGGCGACACGCGCGCACCGCTGGAGGCGGATCTGCGGCGGCGCTTTCCGGCGGCACAGATCGTCGAGGACAACGCGACCCTGCGGCATTGGGCGGAGCGCATCGTCGCCTTCGTCACGCAACCGGGCGACCAGCCGGACCTGCCCCTCGACATCCGCGGCACCGCCTTTCAGGCCATGGTATGGCGCGCCTTGCAGAAAATCCCGCCCGGGTGCACTTCGACCTATACGGAAATCGCGGCAGCGCTCGGCCGGCCACGGGCGGTGCGCGCGGTGGCGCAGGCCTGCGCCAGCAATAACCTGGCGCTGCTGGTCCCGTGCCACCGGGTGGTGCGTCGCGATGGCGACCTCGCCGGCTACCGCTGGGGCATCGAACGCAAGCGCGCTTTGCTGGAGCGCGAGCAAGCGGCGCTTGACCCGACAGCAGATCAGCGAGCCGAGCCGGAACATGCAGCTGCCGAGTAAGGCGTCCTGGGCCGCCGCGCTGGCCGCGCTCGACGAGCGAGGTCACGCGGTATTGCCCGGGCTGTTGAACCTCGCGGAATGCGGTCAATTGCGCGCGCTCTATGACGAGCGCGAGCCGTTTCGCTCGCGTGTCGTCATGGCACGGCACAGTTACGGGCAGGGCGAGTACAAATACTTGCGCTATCCGCTGCCGCCGCTGGTCGAGACACTGCGCCAGTCGCTCTATCCGCCCCTGGCGCCGCTCGCCAATGACTGGTTCGAGCGGCTGCGCCTCGCCGCGCGCTTTCCTGCGACCCTCGACGCCTACCTCACGACCTGCCATGCCGCGGGACAGCAGCGCCCGACGCCGCTCATCCTCAAATATGGCGCGGGCGATTACAATTGCCTGCACCAGGACCTCTATGGCGAATTGCTCTTCCCGATCCAGGCAACCCTATTGCTGAACGCGCCCGGTGGGGACTTTACGGGGGGCGAGTTCATGCTGGTCGAACAGCGCCCGCGCCGGCAATCGCGCGGCGAGGTGGTGCCGCTCGGCCAGGGCGACATCGTCCTATTCGCGGTGAACTACCGGCCGGCGGCCGGCGCGCGAGGTTTTCACCGTGTCGCGTTGCGACATGGCGTCAGCCGCGTTCATTCCGGCGAGCGTTTCACCCTGGGCCTGATCTTTCACGACGCCACCTGATACGGACGCCTGACCAAGGGCATTGCGATCGGTCAGCGCGTGGCGAACACGTCCTTGGCGATCAGCGCCGCGGTCATCGCGGCGGGCCAGCCGGCGTAGAAGGCGAGGTGGGTGATGATCTCGCTGATTTCCTCCTTGCTGACGCCGTTATCGAGGGCCCGCGCCAGGTGCCCTTCGAGCTGGCGCTCGCGGCCGAGCGCGATCAGCGTCGCCACGACGACCAGGCTGCGATCGCGTTTCGACAGCTGCGGCCGCTCCCAAACCTCGCCATAAATCAGCGTATCGGCGTATTCGGCAAGCTTTGGCGCGGTGCCTCGAACGGCGTCGCGCGCCGGCGAGCTTTGGACAGGCATACGGTTTCCTCCTCTCGGGGTTGAAGGGCGAGCCTACTCCTGACAGGAAGAAGCGCGAAACCGGTATGATGGGATCAAAACACGAACTTATTTCGTTGACCCCGTGCGGGCGATTATATACTTGACTGACAAGCGGCATCGGTCTACCTTTGATTTCAAGGAGATAGACGATGCGCACCCCCGAGCAGCTTTCCGATCCGGTCTACCACGATGAGGAAGCCGCCCGGCTGTTCGTGCAAGAGGTGCGCTGGCCCGATGGCGTGTTCTGCCCGTTCTGTGGATCGCTGGACGGCATCAAGCCGTTAGGCGGCAAAAGCATGGGGCC
>JAFAYW010000320.1 GCA_019240125.1 Alphaproteobacteria bacterium | reverse complement strand
TCCTCGCGCGTGTCGCCGATCCCGATCAAGGCCATATAGGCCAGCTTGTCGCGGCGCGGCTCGCGGCCGGCCTCGCGGGCGCTCTTGCGATACGCGTCGAAGATCGCCGGGGTGCGCACCCAGCCGGTGTTCAGCACGCCTATCGTGATGCCGCGTGACGCCGCTTCACGCGCGCTGCCTTCGCTGCCAACCGGCGTCCAGACCGGCGGGTGCGGCTCCTGATATGGGCGCGGCCAGACATTGACCGAGCGGTACTGGTAGTGCTGGCCCTCCCAGCTGAACGGCCCGTCATGACTGGTCATCGCCTTGAGGATCAGGTCGTGCGCCTCCCAGAAGCGTTCGGTCAAATCGGCCGGGTTGGTATTGGCCGGGGAAATCTCGAATGGCACACCCTTCACAAACCCCATTTCGAGCCGGCCGCGCGAGATCACGTCGATCATCGAATATTCCTCGGCGATGCGTATCGGATCGTTGCGGTTGCCGATTGGCATGCCCAGCGCGAGCAGGCGCACCTTCTTTGTCTCGCGGGCCAGAATCGCCATCGGAATCGTGCAAACCGAGTCGGCGCAGGTGACCGTGGCGTGATGCTCGTTGGTCATGATGTTGAGCCCGAGCTCGTCGCACAGCGCCCATTCGTCGAGATAGCGGTGGTAGAGGTCGGCGCCGAGCTTCGGGTCAAACAGCCGGTTCGGCACCAGCACACGGTAGGTGTCGCTGAGGTGCTCCCAGGCCGGGTGATAGGCCATCTCGCTGAAGTGCCAGACCTGCATGCCGGCATTTGGCGTGGCTGTCATGGGCGTGCCTCCTGCGCGAAGCCTTCGATGGCAGCGGCCACCGCATCGGGATGTTCGATCTGCGGATAGTGCGCCGCGCCCGCGATGCGCTTGAAGCGGGCGTGTGGCAGTGCCGCCGCAAGCCGCTCGCCGTACGCTGGTGTCACGATGCCGTCCTGCTCGCCCCACAGCACGAGGGCGGGGATGGTGATCCGGTGCAGCCAATGCACCAGCGCCGGGTTGTGCATGTATGGTTTCCAGCCGTAGAGCGCGGTCGCCTCGCGGTCGCGGGCGATCGCCAGCAGCGCATTGTCGTCGAGCGCGCCGTAATCGGGTGCCATGCCAGCGGGATCAGTAAAGCTGCGGCGCAGCACCTCCTCGGCTGGCAATACATGGATGTCGGTAATGTCGCGCTCCTCGCGGCCGCCGAATTTCACGCCAAGCGAGTCGATCAGCACGAGGCGCCCAAGCCGCGCCTGCGAGCGGATCGCGGTTTCCAGCGCCACCCAGCCGCCAAACGAGCTGCCAACCAGCAGCGCGTCATTCAAATCGAGGCGCTCCATGAGGTCGAGGCAGAGATAGGCGATATCGCCGACCGTGCGAAACCAGCCGGGCCGCGGCGTTGCGCCAAATCCGGGCATACGCGGCGCGATCACCCGGAACTGCCGCGCCAGCCGATCGTAAAACGGCGTGTTCTGGGCGACGTAGTCGCCGCCATGCAGAAACAGCAGCGGCGGTCCGCTGCCCGCGATGAACGTGTCGACGGCGATCCCGCCCAACTCGATGCGTTCCATCGATGCCCCTCGTTCCCTTGTCGCCAGACCGTGTAGCCAGACGCGCCGACCCATGAGCGACGGTGGCAGACCAGGCTCGCCCGGGTTAAGCTCGTCCTAGCGTAGGGTGGAGGCGGCGGACACGCAAATGCGTTATCGGATTTCTGAAGCCGCGATGATCGCGGGCACGGCACTGTTTGGCCTCGTTCCGGACGCGCGGGCGGCCGGTCCATTTGATGGCATGTGGAATGTCGATATTGCCTGCGCTCAGGCGGCGGACGGCGCCGCGAGCTATGAGTTGAAGTTTACCGCGCAGGTGGCGAATGGTGCACTGGCAGGTCAGTTCAGCAGCACGCAGACAACGGCCGTCGCCTCGGTGCGCGGCCAGATCAGCCCCACCGGGGACGCGGTGCTGGTGGTCGACGGGCGGACCGGTGCGCCAATCTACACGGTCGGCCGCGTGAGCCCGGGCACCCCCTACCATTACACCGCGAATACGCATTTCACCGCCACGAGCGGCAGCGGTCAGCGCAACGAATTGCGTCCCTGCACGCTCAGCTTCACCAGGATGTAGGCCGCTTCCGCTCCGTCACATGGCAGGGGGTGCGTCGGCCGGAGGGCGCTGCCGCACATGGTTCATGGTCGGGTCGCTCGCATGCACGGCGAGAAGGTTCTGTCCCGAGTCGAATACCCGGTAACCGGACGCGGCAAGCGCGGCCTGCAGCGGCTCCTTGCCGGATTTGATCCATTCGACAAAAACCAGCGGCTGGTATTGCTGCAGGATGCCGCGGCCGCCGGCGAGAACCTGCTCCTCCATGCCCTCTACATCGATCTTGATCAGGTCGACCCGCGTCAGCGCCAGTGAATCGAGCGTGATGGCGGTGATTTCCTGGGTCGCCGCGTCGGAATAGTCGATGACTTGGCCGATTTCCTCATGGCCCAGCCGGAGCTGCATTTCGAGGCTGCCAAGGCTTGCCGGCCTGAGGTAATCCGGCACCGGCACGCGCATCCGGCCCTCCGCGGCGCCGACCGCGGCATGGATGGCACGCGCGTTGAAGCAGTTGTTGAGCGCGATGTTGCCGGCGAGCGCGTAGAACACCCGCTCCTGCGCCTCGATGGCGATCACCGAGCCCCATCCGGTCATCTCGATCGCGCTCTCGAGCGTATGGACGCCGATATTGGCGCCGCAATCCACCATCACGACACCATCGCCAAAATACTGCCGGCGATACCGCAACAGCGGCAGCACCAGCTCGATCTCATCGGGCGAAAACGACGCGTTCGCCAGGAGCTCGGCGCCGACCCCGAAGATGCGGTTGTCGACCTGATGATAGTCGAAGCGGCTGAGGATCAGCGGGCCATGTGCCGTCGCTGCAAGGACAAAGGCGACCCGTCTGGGAGTGGATTTCATAGGTAGCAACCGGCGGTGGCCTTCGATGCCGCAGGGTAGATTGTCGCGCGCCGCTTTGGGAGTGGTTCGCGAGTGGGACGGTTCGGCGGTGCCGAGGCGCGTCGCGTGAGGACAAGCGGTGGCGACGAGCCTATCCTCAGGGCGATCCACGTAATGCCCCTCGCCCATGCGAATAATCGAAGTAACAGATCAGACGGAGTTGCAGGCGGTGCACCGCCTGTTCCAGGCCTATGCGCGATCCCTGCCGTTCAGCCTGGAGTTTCAGGGTTTCGCCGACGAGATGGCGAGTTTGCCGGTGCCATATGCCGGGCCTCGCGGCTGCCTGCTGCTTGCGTTGCAGAAGGAAAGCGCCGTTGGCGTCGTCGCACTGAAGTCGCTGTCTGGCGAGACGGCGGAGATCAAGCGGCTGTATGTCGATCCCGCGGCGCGCGGGAAGGGGTTGGGCCGGCGGCTGGCCGAACGCGCGATCGCGGCGGCGCGGTGTAAGCGCTACCAGCAGGTGCGGCTCGATACGCATCGGCCGAGCATGGCCGCGGCGATGACGCTTTACCGGCAACTTGGGTTTGTCGAGATCGCGCCCTACGGTCCGAACCCCGGAGGCATGTTCGGCTTCTTCGAGAAGCGACTCGACACATTTGCCATCCGACAGGCACAGCCCGCCGATGCCGCTTCGGCCTGCGATGTGCTGCGGCGCTCTATCATCGAATTGTGCGGCGCCGACCACCATGATGACCCCGAGAGTCTCGCGGACTGGCTGCGCAACAAGACGCCGGAGATCGTCGGCCGCTGGATCGCCTCGCCGTCGAACACGATGTTATTGGCGGTTGACGGTAGGCTGGTGCTGGCGGTCGGCGCGGTCACCGATGCCGGTGAGATCACCTTGAACTACGTGGCGCCAGAAGCGCGGTTTCGCGGCATCAGCAAGGCGATGGTGGCGGCGCTCGAGGCACGCGCCGCTGCGCTTGGCAATCGCCGCTGCACGCTGACCAGCACGAAGACAGCGGAGGCGTTTTATGCCTCGGCCGGCTATTTGCACAATGGTCCAATGACAAGCAAATTTGCCGGCACAACCAGTCACCCGATGGTGAAGCAACTGCGTGAGGAGAGGTGATGCGTCTGTTGATCGCGATGATGAAGCACGAGACCAACACCTTCTCGCCGGTGCCGACACCGCTGTCGCGCTTCGGCAATGCACCCGGCCCGCTATACGGTGAGGCCGCGATCAAGGCGTATCGCGGCACCGGCTCGGGCCTCGGCGCCTATATCGAACTGGCCGAGCGCGAGGGGGCCGAGATCGTCCTGCCGATCGCCGCTGGCTCGCCGCCAAGCCGCCCGGTGGATGACGACGCCTTTGAGCACATCGCCGGCAAGATCTGCGACGCGGTCAAAGCAGGCGGGTTTGACGGCATCATGCTCGACCTGCA
>JAFAYW010000318.1 GCA_019240125.1 Alphaproteobacteria bacterium | reverse complement strand
GGCGGCGCGTGCCGCTTGCGTGCCCCAGTGCTCCCAGATATCACACCCGAGCGACGATCTCTGGCGGCCGAGCGGTCAAGCGCGGCCGAGAAAAATCTCCTATTGGCGGCGGTGTCACACGCGCATGAAAATCTCGTTGGCGGAATTGGACATCGGAGACGAGCTTTTCTGGGAGCCGTTGCGGTTGGTGCGACCCGAGCCGTGGGCCGGCCATATTCCCTTCGCCTATTGGATCATTAAAGTATTACGGCCAACGATATTCGTCGAGCTTGGTACCCATTCCGGCAATTCCTATTCGGCGTTCTGCCAGGCGATCGCGGCATTCGGCACTCCGTGCCGTGCCTTTGCGATCGACACCTGGCACGGCGATGCACACTCGCATGCTTACGGCGAGGAAGTCTTTGCCGATCTTGCTACCTTCAATGCCGATCATTATCCCTCTTTCTCTACGCTGATGCGGCGCACGTTCGATGACGCGCGCAATTCCTTCGCCAAAGGCAGCGTCGATCTCCTGCATATAGACGGCATGCATACGTACGAGGCCGTCAGCCATGATTTCGAGACCTGGCGCGAGGTGCTGTCTACACGCGGGGTTGTGTTGTTCCACGACACAAACGTTCGCGACCGCGATTTTGGCGTCTGGAAGCTGTGGCAGGAGCTGGCTGGCCAGTATCCCTCCTTCATGTTTGAACATTCGCACGGCCTTGGAGTGCTCGGTTTAGGGCCGGAACAACCCGCGCCGCTCCGTCGACTGTTCGAGATTGGTGGAAATTGCACGCAAGCCGAGACGGTGCGGCGATGGTTCTCTGCTCGAGGCGATGGCCTGCGCTCTCGCGTCCAGGTTTTAGCCCGCGACGAGGAAATCCGTGACTTGTCGACCGAATGGACCCTCCGGGGAGCCGAGATCGATAGACTGAGCGCCCTGCTTTCTGAGCGCGCCGCCGAAATTGCCGCCCTCTCCGAGCAGCGGGCGGAGATTGGAGGGGAGCTCGCGGCCGCAAAAACCCAACTGGCGGCCGCAAAAACACAACTGGATGTCATCGCAGAAGACCGCTCGGGGAGCCTCATTAGCCAAATCTTGAATATCACAACGCGTCTGCGGGTCGCCGAAGACGCAGCGCACGAGCTAAGCCTCCTGCGCAGTTCGCGGGCTTGGCAGGTCACCATGGTCATCCAGGCGGTCGGGCGCCGCGTTCCGGTTCGATTGCGACAGGTAATCAAGCGGATCGCGGGACATGCGCTTAGAGAGGGTCTGCGTGCGGCAGTCGCCTGGCGGCGCCGTGGACAGGCGGCGAGCCCGCCGACTGTCGCGGTGACCAACATAAGTCATGACACTGTAGCCATCGGCGTCGATCGCCTTGTCCGGTTCTCACCCTTTTCCGTCGCCGATTATCTGAGCTCAAACCCCGATTTGGCATTGAGCCAGATCGAGCCCTACAGCCATTTCCTCAACTATGGGGCATTCGAGGGTCGCTCGTTTGCTCAGGAAGCAACACTGGTGCGATGTCTTGTCCAGACAACGGGTAGGTCCGAAAGGTTTCTCGATCAACCCGACCCGACTGCCGATGGCGACGACCTGTCCGCACTTGTCGCGGCTGCGTCGCCTGTAGCGATTTACGCTAACACCGGCGGTAATGTCTTCATGCGTCAGATCGCCGAAGATCTGGCCACTGATCTGCGGCGTCTTGGCGTTGCCGCTGAGCTCCGCGACGAAAATTCGTCTATTGGCGATCGTCCGCCAACATCCCTGTTCGTTGCGCCGCATGAATTCTTCATATTAGGACGCGGCCGTGACTGGATGCGCGATGATGTCCTGCGCACATCGTTCATGTTCGCTACAGAGCAACTACAGACCAAGTGGTTCAGTCAGTCGCTACCCTTTATCATGATGTCGCGCGGTGTCATTGATATTTGCTTTCAAACGGCTGAATTGTTCGACATGGCAGCGGTCCCGGCGCTCCATTATTTACCGAACCCAGGTCTGCAGCCGAGCGATTTGACGGAGGCGGATCGTCGGCATGCATTATTTCGGGTGTTGCCGATGACCGCTCGAAGCGAGCCGGATCCCGGCTCCGCCTTTGCCGATCGGCCGATTGACGTGGCATTTTTCGGCACTACAAGTGATCGTCGAGACAAGTTTTTCGGCCGCCATGCGGCGCTCCTGTCGAAATATCGCAACTTCCTGTACCTGCGCCAGGCGTCGCTCGGTCCGATGCGGGGGGAGGATAGTGAAGACGCGCTGATGCGCTTGGCCAGCCACGTCGCGGGCCATGCGAAAATAACCCTTAACATACATCGCGACAGGTTCGGATTTTTCGAATGGCACCGGATGGTGCGCCTGGGGATGTGTTCAGGGAGCCTCGTGGTGTCAGATCCCTGCCTGCCTCACCCCATCCTGCGCGCCGGTGAGCATTATCTTGAGGAGACCGAGCATCAAATTCCCGAGTTGCTGGAATGGTTGATCGACACCGAGGACGGGCGTCGCGAGGCGGAACGGGTTCGCAGCAACGCCAAAAGGGTAATGACGGATCGCCTGAGCGGACAGCAAAGTGCCATCCATTTTCTGAAATTCCTGGTGCAAACTCCGCCGGCGGAAGCCCGATGACGACGGGGGATACATGATTCGTAAGCCACCAGTTCAGACAGATACGCTATTCGATCAGACCAACGTTACTTCGCCATCACCTGATTTGGTCACGGTTGCCGTGAGCAGCTATAATTATGCGAGATTCCTGCCAGAATGCCTGGAGTCGATCGAGGCACAGCATCACTCTAGTCTTGACATCATCGTTGTCGACGATGTTTCGCCGTCGGATGATTCCGTTGCCGTCGTACATGAGTGGCTGAGTCAGCACGCTGCACGCTTTGGCCGGGCACTTCTGCTGAAGCACCGGCGCAATCAGGGATTGGCCCAGTCTCGCAATACCGCGTTCGCGCACGCTCGCAGCGAGTATGTTTTCGTTATTGATTCTGACAACGCGATCTATCCAAGAGCAGTCTCTCGGCTCTATGAGGTGGCCAAAGGAGAAGGTTTCGCGGGGGCATACAGCCAGCTCGAAATCTTCGATGCTGCTCGCGGCTTGGGCAGCGCCGACATATGGCGTCAAGAATGGCTCCGGCGCGGCAACTACATCGACGCCATGGCACTAGTATCGAAAAGCGCATGGACCAAAGTTGGTGGATATTCCGACCGGCAGGGTTGGGAAGATTACGACTTATGGTGCAAGTTCATCGAGGAAGGCTTAACCGCAGCGTTCGTTCCCGAGATACTATGCCGCTATCGTCGGCATCAGGGGTCGATGGGCGATACGACGACTCGGGCTCAGTACGCCGAAATGATCATTGAGATGACGCGGCATCATCCATGGCTTGACCTGCGGCTTTAACTGAGCGCGTCAGTCTCCCGCGCGCCCCAGAGATATTCCTGCGCATCGATTATGCTGCCGGCTGACTGGACTGAAGCCAGGATGACGTTTCGCGCAGCCCATCGAACCATTCGGTTCGCGGCATCCAACCGAGGTGATCACGGATCAGCCCGATATCCAGCACATTGACAGGTACATCCGTCGCCCGGCCCGGCCTGAAGACCCGATCAATATTGCGCCGACCCAAGATCAGGCGAATGTCCTCAATTATCTGTAAGACGCTCCGGCCGATGCCGGAGCCGATGTTGAAGACCCGGCATGGCCCTTGGTAGTCTATCGCTGCAATAAGAGCGTCGGTGACATCATCGATGTAGATGTAATCCCGTATGATCCCGCCTGTTCCCCAAATCTCTACTGCCTCGCCGGACAGCACTCGGTGCAGCAGAGCCGGGACGACGCCTTGCCCTCGGGTCGCGCTCTGAAACGGACCATACGGGTTCGCTAAGCGAAGCGCGGTATACTCCAGGCCATAGAGGTGCCGGTACAGGTGGAGATATTTTTCAACGGCGAGCTTGCTGATGCCGTAAGCCGATATTGGGTCGGTCACCGCCGTCTCAGGTATCGGAAGGACCGAGGGCACTCCATAAATGGCGCCGCCAGAAGAAACGAAGATAATCTTGCGAACTCCGGAAATCCGGCAGATCTCGAGAAGGTTCACGGAGCTAACGATGTCCGCCAACACGCCGAACGGGGTCTCGCTCGCGATTCTGGGACCGCCGAAAAGGTGAAACACGATCTCCTGGCCCTCGACAATGCGGGCGAGTTGCGTGCGGTCGGCGAAATCGCCGATCGTCTGCGGAATACCGTCGAGTGCCTTCGGGTATTGGAGGCGCCGCCCAAAGCCTTGGACCCGAGCGCCTTGAGCAGCCAGCGCACGGCAGAGATTTGTACCAATGAAACCACCGGCCCCAAGAACAAGGCACCGTCTGCCGTCTAAATCAGTCATCGAAGTGGGTCCGAGTATCTGTAATGTTTCACTCCTTAATTCGGTGGAGCGTCGTCGCACTATCGGGAATCGAAAGCGTTCGAAACCGCGTGATCGGCTTTTTTGTTAACATCAACACCTCGAAAAGGGTCGCAGGTCCTGGCCGTTGTTCGCAGGCGCCATCCCGATATCCGCAGGTCGCGACGCATCGCCGACCGACCATAGCAGGCACGCTAACACGCCAAAAGATGCGTGGACCACGCCCTCATCATTCGGCGACCCGAGGCCCCTCAGATGCCCCATCGGACACCGGCGTCACCGCCATCCGCGCCATCGGGTCGTGCAGCATTGGCGATTCGCAGCGCGAAACCCTGGTCCGCGAATAGGCGCCGCCGGTAGATCGCCGGTCGTACATTGATATGCGTCGGCTCCTTGAAATCGTCGGTGGCGCGTGTCATCGCTGCGACCGCAGAGATCGCCGCCGACTCCTCCATCTGTTCGAGGAACTCGATACAGGTGATCAGATCGTAGCGGCCATCGATTGGCACGGCGATCGAGCCGGCCGCGCAATAGGGCCGCAACTCCGGCCGCACCTGGGAGATCGCGTGGTCGGAGATGTCTCGGCCATACGCCTCAACGCCGCGATCCCAAAAGGCCTCAACCAGAAAACCGACAGCGCACCCCGCGTCGAACACCCGGCGAGGCGCAAAGCTGCGGATCAGCTCATCCGCGATGCCGCCAAAGAAGATGCCCCAGTGCTTTTCCCCGCGGTCATAGGGGAGCGGCCCATAATGGCATGCATAATAGGCTCGATCATATTGGTCGCCGTCGGTCTGCATGATCGGCTTGAAGCACTCCTGGTTGGGTGCGATGCACAGGGTCAGTCTGCCCGGTAAGTCGGTGCACAGGCTGGCCGCATAACCCTTCTTTCGCTAACGGTACCAACGGCGGATACCCCGCCCAAGGCCCGGCATCATTCAATCGTCAGCCGTTAAACAGGATCGGCGGCTTAAGCCGCGCCGAGCATGGTTTCTCCCGAGTGCTTAACGTAAGGTGGTGTGCGATGCAATCGCGGCACCGAGACCGCTTGATGCCGAGGGAAGGGTGCCCGGACGCCGAATCGCACACCGATGCCGCAACCGCCCTATCGGCCTTGGGGCCGGTGGGGCCGAGGCGATGCTGATGAGTTCTACGCCGAGGTGCTCGGGGCGCCGAGATCAGCTGCCCGCGTTTGCGAGTTCGGTGTGAGCGCGATGCGCGCCATTACCAATTGCATGAACAAGGCAATGATCAGCGTCGCGAGCCACCACTCCTCCCACAGCCCCCAGCCGGCGATCGTCACCGTCTGCGCCACCGCCAGCGACGCCCCGGCCGCGGCCGCGTAGAGCCGCGGCCACGGCGCAACCGCGAGGCGCCACCAGAGCCCGCCGATAAAGGCCGCCCCGATCGCGGCGCCGATCACCCCCAGCTCCAGCCACAATTGCAGCGCCGTGTTATGGGGATGCAACGGCAGCCATGTCTCGCCGTGGCGGATCTCCACCTTGCCGCCGGGGATCGCGCGCGAGGCATCCAGCCCCCAGCCGCGCAACGGATGCTGCGCGATGTGGTCGCCGACAAAGGCCCAGATCAGCAGGCGATGTCCCGCCGATTCCTTAAAGGTATCGACCCGGCTGAAGATCGCCCAATCATGCCCCAGACGCGGCAAGACAAGCGGGGCGAGCAGAATAGCGGCCACCGATCCGGTGGCGATGACCCGCGCTACCCGCCCGCGGCAGAACCACAATGCCACACCACACGGCACCCCGACGGTGAAAGCCATCTTCGCCGTCGTGTCCTGCAGCAGGTACACGGCGGCCGCCATCACCAGCCCCGCGGCAACACCAAACACATGTTGTCCCCTGATAAACAGCAACGCGGCTACCGGCGCGGCCATCAGCGCTGACCAGACAGCGAGCTGGTTGAGCTTCGTTCCCGCGAACGGCCGCACCGAGATGAATTGGCTGATGCCACCGCCGGTTTCCAATTCGGTGGCGGCCACGACCAGCCCCAGCGCCGTCCCTGCCAGCATGAAGCCAGACAGCCGCCGCGGCGCCTCAATTATCCCGCTGGCGACGGCCAGCGAGAGGCCGGCCACCACCAAACCCAGCAGCCGGCTGTCCATCACCAGGCTGTGCCCCGGCACCAGCGACCAACACGCCGACACCCCGCCCCACACGACCAAACCGATCAGCAGCGCGGCGAAATACAGCGCCTTACCGCGCACCACCAGGGAGCGGCGCGCAAGTACCTGGATCAGCGCGCACAACCCGGCAAAGCCGACCACTGGCGCGGCGGCGTGTGGGATCAGAGCCAATAGCCCCGGCAGCGCGAACATGGCGCCGCACAACCCCCACTCACACCACGCGCCGGCCTTTACTGCCAGCGCACCGACGCTCGGCCTTGCGACATCGCTAACGATGATCCAACCCTTCTCCAGAATGAATTAACGGTCTCGATCAGGCCGGGCCGTTGCCGCGGGCAATGCCGTAATACTCCAGATACCAGTCAACAAACCGGCCAATGCCATCCTCCACCGCCGTCCCCGGGTGATAGCCGATGAGGTGCTCGAGCCGGCTGGTATCCGCCGCCGTCGCCGATACATCGCCGGGCTGCATCGGCAATAGGTTCAACGTCGCGCTGCGCCCCAGGCACCGTTCCAGCGTCGTAATGTAATGCAGCAATTCGACCGGTCGCGAACAGCCGATGTTGAGCACGCGATAGGGCGCGGCCGTCCCCTCTTCCGTGCCCGGCGCCGGCGGCATTGCCAGCAGGCGCGACACCGACTCGACAACGTCGTCGATATAGGTGAAGTCGCGCACCATGTGGCCATGGTTGTAAACCGGGATCGGCTCGCCCGCGACGATCGCGTTAGCGAATTTGTAGAGCGCCATATCCGGCCGCTGCCACGGCCCATAAACGGTAAAGAACCGCAACCCGGTGCACGGCACGCCAAACAGATGCGCATAGGTATGAGCCATCAGTTCGTTGGCTTTCTTGGTCGCGGCATAGAGGCTGATCGGGTGATCGACGTTGTCGCTCTCTGAAAACGGCAACTTCTTGTTTGCGCCATAAACTGAACTTGACGACGCATAAAGCAGGTGCCGCACCTGCTGCGCCCGTGCCCCTTCGAGGATGTGCCCGAACCCGACCAGATTGGCATCGACGAATTGCAGGGGCTGCTCCACCGAATAGCGCACCCCGACCTGCGCCGCCAGGTGCACGATGTCGCTGAATGCATTGTCGGCGAACAGCGCAATCATCGCTGCGCGGTCGGCGACATCCATTTCGGCAAAGCTAAACCCCGGCAGAGGCGTCAGCCGCGCCAACCGCGCTCGCTTCAGCGATACGTCGTAATAGGGCGAGAAATTATCGATGCCGAACACCGCCTCGCCGCGTTGCAGGAGTCGCATCGCGAGGGTTGAACCAACAAATCCGGCAGCACCGGTGATCAGCGTCGGCATCGGCACACGGCGCCTGATTTGGGAAGGGCTCGGCCGAGGCATACTGCGCGACCACAACCACCGTCAACCCGCGCCACGGCCGCACAAGGATCGGTAATCAGCCTATTTGTGAGGCTATGGTAGCCGGCATTGACCGCAGAATTGAAGGATGGGTAATGGCGGACCACGATTTTGCCGGCATTCGCGCCTGCGTGTTCGACGCCTACGGCACCCTGTTCGACTACGCCTCGGCGGCAGCCCGCTGTCTCGCCGAGCTTGGCGGAGCCAACGAGGCAGAGCGGAAAGTGCGCGCGACGATGCTGACGGCCCTATGGCGCGACAAGCAGTTGCAATATGCCTGGCTGCGCTCGCTGCAGGGCCGGCACGCGGATTTCTGGCAGGTGACTGGCGATGCGCTGGGTTTTGCTATGGCAACGCTGCACATCGCCGAGCCTGGGCTGCGCGACCGGCTTATGAACTTGTATCTGACTCTTGATGCCTTTCCCGAAGTCCCCGATATGCTCCGGCAGCTCAAGCGAAGCGGGTTCGCAACCGCGATCCTGTCAAATGGCTCGCCGGCCATGCTCGATGCGGCCGTGACCAGCGCCGGGATCGGCGGGAATCTCGATGCGGTGTTATCGGTCGAGCCGGTCGGCATCTACAAGCCGTCGCCGCGTGTCTACCAGCTCGCCGTCGACCGCCTGAATTGTGCCGCTGGTTCCATCCTGTTCGTATCATCGAATGGCTGGGACGCGCATGCCGCCTCGGCCTTTGGCATGCGTGCGGCCTGGTGCAACCGCGACAGACATCGCGACGAACACCTGCCGGGCGCGCCCGACGTCGAAATCCGCTCGCTCGCGGATTTACCGGGGCTTCTCGCCGCATAAATCGAACCCTCGCCCGGCCTTGCCGTTGGCCTGAAGATCAAACGGCAACGCGACCCGTTATCCCGCGGGCCGTGTAAAGCGAGGATTTGATGAAATTCACCACACCCGCAATGGCCGCCGCGCTTCTGGCGCTCGGCATCGGCACCGCCGCCGCCCAACAGACCCAGGTCAACCCAGCACCGCTGACGGCGCAAGGCATGGGTAATCCCTCAACGACGCCGACCGTCAACCCGAACAGCGCGCAGACGCAGAATCCGCTGGTCAACCCCAGCGCCGCCGGTACGCAAATGAACTGGAAAGGCTCCGGCTCGACCAGCGGCGCGGTGACCGCGCATGAGGCCGGCAGCGACAACAGCGGCACGCAATCGCAGGTCACGCCGGGCGCCGTGACGGGCGCCGCGGGCCAGCCGGTCAACGCTCCTTCGGCATCGCCGACCGCCGCTGACGTGAAGACGCAATCCCAGGCCCGCGAACGCCTGCGCCAGCTCGGCTATACCAATGTCGCGAATGTCAGCAGGCTGGGCAAGACCCAGTGGCAGGCCACCGCGCAGATGGACAAGCGCACCGTGCACGTGACGCTCAACGAGCAAGGCAACGTGGTGGGCCAGCGCTAGAAAATCTGCAACGCGGCGGGGTCCGGCGCGCCGCCGGATGCCGGCGCGCCCCGCTAGGGTGCGTAGTGTGTGAAGACAAAGTCGGTCTCCTTTGCCGGCTCGTGGCAAGCGAAGCACGTTTTCAGCACCGTTTCCTCGACTGGCTTGCCGCCGTTGAACTGGGCAAACCCCCAGCCGCTGGTCGAGGCATATTTCACCGAGTCCTTCACCATAAACTGCACGCCCTCCTTGGGCGCCCCAGCGACATAGGATTGCCGGCGGCCGAACACCTTGTTGTTGTCTTCCGATGGCTCGTAGTTCCAGGCCAGTCGCGCGATTACCGTGCCGTCCGGGAACGGCCGCGTTCCGTCGCGGTAAGCCTTGATCGCGATATCATTGCCCAGCACCGCCCGCAGATCATTGAGGCTCCCCTCCTCATGCGCGACGGAGATCAAGCGCCAGTCGCGGTACCCCGGAAACAGCTTGATGCCGAAGAGCGGGCTCGCCGCGTCGTCGGCCTGCCCGCTCTGGCAGGGCAGGAACGCGATGAAAGCCGCGGCGATGAAACCGGCAATGCGCTTCATTGAAGATTCCTTTCCGCTGATGTGGTGAACACTCGGGGCCGCCCGGCCATCATTCATTCCCGCTTACCCGGCAGCAAGCCGTCGCTCGCCACTTGACAGCGGCGTGCGGGCTCGGCTAACGAGAGGATGTTCCGTGGTGATTTGAGCCGACCGGCTTGCGCGCCACGTTAAATAACGCGCTAAAAGGTCGGGGACTTGTGTCAAAGCCCTGGCCCGCGCGGTGCCGGGGTTTTTGTTGGCCGGATGGATGTCGGCCGAATCCGGCACCGGCGTGGACCCAGCAATGGAGCGCCCGCGATGCCGAAGCCGATCCTGCCCCCCGAACTCACCGCCGAGCTCAGCCCCGCCACCCTGCTGGTGCGCGGCGGCACCGAGCGCAGCGCCTATGAGGAGACCAGCGAGGCGCTGTACATGACCTCGGGCTTTGTTTACGGAACCGCGGCCGAGGCCGAGGCCGCGTTTAAGGCCGATGGGTCGCGTTATGTCTATTCGCGCTATCGCAACCCGACCGTGACGATGTTCGAGGAGCGGCTGCGCCTGATCGAAGGCGCCGAGGCCTGCCGCGCCACCGCCAGCGGAATGGCGGCGGTGTTCGCCGCGCTTATGTGCAAGGTGCGCGCGGGCCAGCGAGTCGTCGCCAGCAAGGCTCTGTTCGGCTCGTGCCACTACATCGTCTCGGAACTGTTGCCGCGCTACGGCGTCGAGACCGTCCAGGTCGATGGCCGTGACCTCGGGGCGTGGGAAGCAGCCCTGGCGCCCGGCGCGGCGGTGGCCTTCTGTGAAAGCCCCTCCAACCCGGCGATGGAGATCATCGACCTCACCGAAGTGGCGCGGCTGACGCACCGCGCCGGCGGCATTCTGGTGGTCGACAACGTGTTTGCCACACCCTTGCTGCAAAAGCCGATGGCGCTCGGCGCCGACGTCGTCGTGTATTCCGCGACCAAGCACATCGACGGCCAGGGTCGTGCGCTGGGCGGCGCGATCCTCGCGTCGGAACAGTTCGTCAAAGACGATCTCGGCCTGTTTTACCGCCACACCGGGCCGTCAATGAGCCCGTTCAACGCCTGGCTGTTGCTGAAGGGCATGGAGACCCTTGAACTGCGTGTCGAGCGGCAATGCCGCACCGCCACAGCGATCGCAAACGCGCTCGAAAAGCACCCCAAGGTCAGCCGCGTCGTCTATCCCGGCCTGCCAAGCCATCCGCAATACGAATTGGCCAAGCGGCAGATGAAGGCCGGCGGCACGGTCGTCGCTTTCGATATCGGTGGTGACAAAGAGGCGTGTTTCCGCTTTCTCGACGCGCTCCAGCTGGTCGACATCTCGAACAACCTCGGCGATTCGAAGAGCCTGGTGACGCATCCCGCCACAACGACGCACTCAAAGCTCAAACCTGAGGAACGCGCCGCTCTCGGCATCAGCGATGGGCTGGTGCGTCTCTCCGCCGGCCTCGAAGGCGAAGCCGACCTGATCCGCGACCTGGAAAGCGCGCTGCGGAAAGTTTGACGCGAGCGTCCGGTGCCATCCGCGACCCACCTCATCGCCTTTGCCCTGGTCTCGCTCGGCCTGGTCCTGACACCTGGTCCGAACATGATCTACCTGACCTCACGTTCAATCGTGCAGGGCCGCACGGCGGGGCTGCTCTCGCTGGGTGGCGTCGCGCTCGGCTTTGTCAGCTCGTTCGCCGCATTTCTCAAGACACGTCCCGTCTGGGCATTGGTTCAGCGCTGGCTGATGGGGACCGTGCTCGCTGGGCTTACCATCCGCATGACCAGGGAAAACCAATGCTGAAAGGCAGCGGTTATGCCTTGCATGCGCAGCGCACCCTACCGTTGCGGGAAGATTCCAGCGTATATTCGCGTCGACAAAGTCGAAGCCGACGGGTTTACGATGAAATCCAGTGACTTTGTATCGAGCACGCATCCGCGGCTTGCCGCGATCAAGCGCTTTCCTGTTGTCGAGTTGGCGGATTACGAGCGGCGTCTCTCCGAGCTGCAACAGACGTTGCAGCGGATCCAGCAGGCATATCTCGGTACCTCGCACCGCGCGATCATCGTACTCGAAGGGTGGGATACCGCCGGAAAGGGCGGTCTCGTCCGCCGCCTTGGCTGGGCGCTCGATCCGCGCAGCTTCAAGGTGCATTCGATCGCAGCACCGAATGGTCGGGAGAAGTCACTTCACTATCTCCAGCGCTTCTGGGAGCGCCTGCCGGAGCATGGGCAGATCGCCGTGTTCGATCGGTCGTGGTACGGGCGGGTTCTGGTCGAACGCGTCGAAGGTTACGCCAAGCCTTCCGAATGGCAGCGTGCTTACGATGAAATAAACGAATTCGAGAAAATGCTTGTCGAAGACGACACTCGGTTGGTCAAAATATTTCTGCATATAACGATCGAGGAGCAGTTGCACCGCTTTCGGGCTCGCTTGCACGATCCCTTGAAGCGTTGGAAGCTTTCTTATGAGGATTTCCGCAACCACGCCCGCTGGCCGGATTACGAAATCGCTGTCGAAGATATGCTGAAGAGGACGTCGAGCAAGCGAGCCTCCTGGCATTTAATTCCGGCCAACAACAAACCCTTCGCCCGGCTGGCTGCGCTGCGCATCATCGCCGATCGACTTAGCAAGGCGGTCGCGCTGGAGCCGGCGGCCCTCGATCCGGAAATTGCGGCGGCCGCCGAGAAACTGCTGGGCATTTCGGTGCAGCCTCAGGATAAGCACGAGATACCCGCTCACTGAGACTCAAGCGCACGAAACGCAAGGCTCTCGGCGCCACCAACGAGGCTGCCGCGGACGAAGCTGACCATGATCCGCGACCTCAATACCGAGCGGCACCAGCTGCTTTCGGACTACCTCATTAGAATAGAATTCCCCAAAGATATCGAGACGACCCCCGCGCATTAATAACCACATGGCTCTAATAGCGCTCTCAACCGCAAAATATGATTGATTGATAGCGGTCGGCGTTTAAACTTCACCATAAGCCTAAAGCAAAAATGACTAACGTCTGGTCCTGAACCTGAAGCAGGGAGCGCCTTCAAATGGTAGATTGTGTTGGCGTCGATCAGCTTGGAACCGCCTCGGCAACGTGTCTTGCGTTTGCGACAAGCAAGTTAGGGCAAGCACCCATCTTCTGGGGTCGCTATTTCAAAACGCCAGGGGATACGTCGCCGGGTCAATACCAGGCCGGTCTGGAAGCTGATTTCTTCAGCAGTCACAATATCAAGGTATTGGCGATCGGGCGGCAAACGACCCACGTGGATCAGCCAAACCGTGATCTTGGTCACACCGATGGCCGTGATAACGCAGCCGCGCTAATCAAAAGCTTCGGCGAAGATCATCTGGCGTCGATGCCCGAGGTAGCGGTTTTTCTCGACGCGGAAATAGATACGCCTCTGCATCATATCTATTACGAGGGCTGGAGTGCCGGCCTGATCGAGGGCGGCAACGGCAAGGTCAAATTCGCCCCGTGCCTCTATGCTCACCACAATGACGGCACGACGTGGCGCGAGTTGGCACGAGCCATGGGCGAAGGCGCCCGTTGCGATGCTGCATGGATCGTGTTTATGGAATTGGGCAACTTTCCGATCGGGCCCTGGAAATCGACGTTCAGGGGGAAAAACATGAGCGCAGATCTCAAGGTCGCAATTACCCAGCGAGTCCTCGACCTCAGCGACGATGACGGACGCACCTACGACTTCGACCTGGTAAATCCTGACCTCCAGGACTGGCTGCTGCCGCGGCTTATTCTCCCAAGGGCTACTCTGTGATCAAAGGATGCCCAGGGAGGCCCGCATGGCGTTTGACGCGACAAAGCAGGAAGTGCTCAACCGAGGCATTCCGCCGGATAGCTTCCTTCAACAGCTAGTTGATTGGGGCAGGAAAGCGCCCGACGACATTTTCGAGAAGAACGAGAGCCACGATATTTATACGAACGTCGTCGGCGTGCTGGGGCCTTGGCAGAGCCTGCAACATCGGCGAGCCGCTCTGCTTGAGGTCATGCGCGTTCTCGCGGGTTTCGAATCGTCCTGGCATTGGGACGCCGGCGTCGATACCACCAATCCATCTTCCGACACACCCGACACAATGGAGGCAGGCGCCTTCCAGGTCAGCGCAGACTCCATGGCCTTCGGGCCTGAACTGAAGAACCTGGTGCTCAGCAAGGTTGGCTCGACAGATGGTACGAAATTCCAGGCGGCGATGAAGCAGGACCATCAGCTGGCGATGGAATATGTGGCGCGGCTTCTGCGCCGTACCGTCAATCACCACGGTCCCGTGAAGCGGCACGAGATCGACGAGTGGCTGCGGCGCGACGCGGTCGCGGAGTTTCAGGCTTTGTTGCTTCCGACCTAGAAGAAGCGTGAAGTCGCTTATAGAACGTTCGCGGGAGTTGTGGCATGCGCCAAAATCTTGCCGGTGTCCTGCACCGAGTAGCTCCATTGGGCCTCGTGCTGTTAGTTGTCAGCGCCTGTCATATCAAACTTGTAAGCGATTACGACGACAATTTCGTGCAAGCGGCGGTCAGCACTGAAAAAGAGATAAGTACGTTGTTACAAAATTTGAGAAATCCGCCCATAGGAACTGATATTACTTATAAGGGGAATATCGCTAATTACAATAAAGTCGACGTGGATATGAACCACTTGGCTGTTTTATCGTCATCCCACGAGAACAATGCTGCCTCCATTGCGCAGGTGAATAAGGTTATTGAGATTGTGCACGGTCTGGAAACCCTCCACCGCGATAATACCACGTTGTCGCCCGCTTTCGTGACGCAGAAACAGCAGGATATAGATTTAGCATTTGCCATCGTCATCCGCACTGAAAATGACAAAAAGGCGGGAATGTAGATTTTTCTCTTGTGTCATCTGGGGAGAGCGCACCGTGGCAAGGTTCGATATAAGCGCTGTCGGAAAAGCAGTCCTTAATGCAGCGGCAAACGCGGCTGGCAATACATGGAAAAAGATTCAGCACGACTTTACCGCTGACCTTCAGCAAGTGTTGCAGAATGCGAGCAACATCGCGCTTCAGCTCGAATCTGGACAGCTCAGTGAAGCCGAGGCGCAGGACCTATTGAAAGATCAGAGTGCCATTCTGTTTCTCCTGGCTGAGGAAGTAGATGTAGATTCGCAAATTGTCGTTCAAAACGCGGTCAACGCTGCCGTGGATGCGTTATGGTCCGCGGTCAAAGCCGCCGCTGGGTTGGCCGCGTAGGCTTTATCGAATTCCGTCAACTCGGGCATCGCCACGATCAGCTGTGCCCTGTGATACCAACGCCCCAGCCACCTTCTGATTTGCTAAGGTGATCCACCGGCACGACAGGAGAGCGTGGGATGGGCATCATCGTCGCTATTATGGCCCAGGGCAGCATGGGATCGGGTGTTGGCAAGCGTCTGCATGAACGCGGCGCTGAAGTGCGCACATTGTTGTCGGGCCGCAGTCCGGCCAGTACCGAGCGAGCCCGTGCAGCCGGGATGCAGCCGGCCGCCGATGAACAGACGCTGCTCGATGGTGCAGATTTCTTTCTCTCGATCCTCCCGCCCGGCGAAGCCGAAAACCTGGCACGGCGGCTGGCGCCGACGCTGACCGCGCTAGCGAAAAAGCCGGTCTACGTCGATTGCAACGCGATCAGCCCGCAAACCGCCGAGCGGGTCGCCGCTGTCATCGCGCCGACAGACGCCAAGTTCGTCGATGCCGGCATCATTGGCGGACCACCGCGCGACGGCTACAGCCCAGCCATTTACGCCTCGGGGCCTGCGGTCGCCGAAACCGCGGTGCTGCGCGATTGGGGGATCGATTGGCGCATCATCGATGGGCCGATCGGGGCCGCCTCGGGGCTGAAGATGTCATATGCCGGCATCACCAAGGGGATCACCGCACTCGGCTCGGCGATGATGCTGGGTGCCGCCAGGTTCGGCTGCGCCGAGGCATTGATCGCCGAATTGTCTTCGAGCCAGCCACAGCTGATCAAATATCTCGGCGCCAGCGTACCGCGCATGTACGACAAGGCTTATCGCTGGGTCGCGGAGATGGAAGAAATCTCCGATTTCCTCGGCGGCGGCACCCCTGCGGGCGATATCTACGCCGCGATAGCGCGTCATTACGAACGCCTCGCGGCCGCAGAGGCGGAGACGCCGCCCGCGCCGGACAACGCGATCAAAACCTTGGATCGCGTCCTCGGACGTTAGGCTGCCGCTGCGGATACTGAGGCACACGCCGCCTATGCCGCCATTTCCGTTTGCAGCGCGGCGAATGCATCATCCGCCGGCATGGCGCGGCCGAAATAATAGCCCTGACCGTACTCGCAACCATGACCCGCGAGCTGGCGCAGCACCGCCGGGTTCTCAATGCCCTCGGCTACCGTCGTCAGGTGCAGGTTTTTCGCCAACCCGAGGACAGCCTCGACGATCTTCTCGCTTTTGCGGCTGTCCTGCATGCCCATGACGAAGGACCGGTCAATCTTCAATTTGTCGAATTTCAGCGCACGCAAATAATACAATGTCGAGTAGCCGGTCCCGAAATCATCCAGCGCCACTGTCACCCCGGCATTCTGCAGTCGCGTCAGGGTATCTTTGGCGACGTCGATGTCGCCGAATAGGGCGGTTTCTGTAATCTCGATTTCCAGGCGGCGGGGCGGAAAGCTCTCCTCGGCGAGGATCGACAGGATTGTGTCCGCAAGATGCGCATCCCTCAGCTGCACCGGCGAGATGTTAAACGACATCCTGATGTCATCCCGCCAGGAGGCCGCATCATGGCAGGCCTGCCGCAGCAATGACTCCGTAAGATCACTCATCAGTCCCAGCTGCTCGGCCAGCGGGATGAAGACGTCGGGAGCGACCGCGCCATTAATCGGATGGCTCCACCGCGCCAGCACCTCGAACCCGCAGATGTAATTCTTGCGAATATCGACCAGCGGCTGATAATAGGGATGAATTTCCCCGCTTTGTACGGCGCGCTTAAGGTCGGCTTCGAGAGCCGCCCGCTCACGCAGTTCGGCGTCCATGCTCGGTTCGAAAAAGCGGAATACTCCCTTGCCATCACGTTTGGCCCGATACATCGCAACATCGGCCTCGTGCAGCAGGCTCTGAGCATCGCTGTTTTCCGAGCGACACAGTGCGATCCCTATACTGGCGCCGATCTCGACAACATCCGAGCCGATCGTGATCGGTTCGCGAATGCGACGAAGGATGCGATCGGCCAATCGGATAGCCGTCTTCACGTTCGATTTCGGGTCGGTTGTGCCCTCGGCGATCACCGCGAATTCGTCACCACCGAGACGGACCGCCGTATCGGTCTGCCGGATCGTGGCTTGCAGCCGACGGGCGACCTCGCACAGGACCTCGTCACCCGCCGGATGGCCAAAGATGTCATTGACCGGCTTGAAATGATCCAGGTCGATCAGCAAAACGGAATAGCTGGCCGTTCCGCGGCGCGTCCGGCTGATCGCCGCCTCGAGGTCGGCGGCGAATACGCGGCGATTGGGCAGCCCGGTCAGCGAATCATGCCGGGCTTGAGCAAGCGCCTCGTCTTCCGCCGCGCGGGTTGCCTCATGCGCCATCTCGAGCGCCGCGGCGTTGGCGCGGAAGATCTCGAAGGCGCGGGCCAGCTCTCCGAGCTCGTCGCAGCGATCAATCTGGGGGAAATGGATCTCGCGATCACCCGCCGCCAGGCCCGACAGCGCCCGGGTGATAGTCTCGAGCGGACACGTCACCCGCCGCCGGAGCTGCACCGTTATCCAGAAGGCCGCCGCGATCGCTGCGATGCAAATTCCCGTCGCCGCCAGGGTCGTCCGATGCGCGACATGACTGACAACCTCGGCACTGGCATCCGCCGCCGCGATATTTGCGTCCTTCAGGCGGTCGACGGCGATATCGGCCAGCTTATAAAGACGATGAGCCTCGCCGCCATATTGCGCCTGATCGACATCCTTTGTGTCACTCCCTTGCGCGAGCCATGCGGCATGCTGTGTTTGATATGCTTGCCACGCCTCGCGGAATGAGTTGAGGGCGGCCTTCAATGCCTCTGCCTGGAGGTCCGCCACTTCCACTTCGAGGTTTTCAAGCGTGCTCGCATGTTCGCTCGCCTCCAGTTCCGCCTGCGCCCGCAAGTCGTTGTCCGACGTCAGCGCTCGGTTCACTTCGGCCATGCGAAACTCGGCGAGCTGGTCACTGAGCTCCCCCAGCATCGCGGTGCCGGCAAGCCACTTCCGATGCAGCGCCTGCGCTTCCTGATCGGCGACATTCAGACTGAGCATGCTGGTGACCGCAATGCCAATCACAATGATTGTGAAGACGCCGACGAACAGGTTCAGCCGGGTACGGATGGAAGAGAGTTGCGGCACAGGGCGCTCCGCTCACACTGGATGGATCGGGCTTACGATCCATGCAACATGAGCCGCCGCCGCGTCTGGCGCTCGTTTGATTGTGTCGACTTTTGTCACCAGACCCGCAGCATCCGCCGCGGGTCCGCCGGGGCCTGTGCAGTTACCGCATCTGCGATGCAAACCCCGTAAAGACATAGCCCTGTTGCCGCGCCGATTTTATGACAGTCGGATTGGCCTGGTCGGGTTCCACGATGCGCCGCAGCCGCACAATCAGCCCATCGATTGCCCGGTCACCGGCGCGGTATGGGCGATTGAACACCGCTTCTGTCAGAACATCCCGGTTTACCGGTTCGCCGCGCGCATCGATCAGCTTTTGCAACAGGGTAAATTCGGCCGAAGTCAGACTGCAGCGGGAGCCGTCCGGCTGATACAGCTCCCGCTCATCCTGCCGGAATTCCCAACCATTGGCGATATTTGCAGCAGTCGCGATAACGTTGCGGGCCCGCCGCAGCACGGCTCGAATCCGTGCCAGTATCTCGCGCGGCATAGCGCCTTTGTGGATGTAGTCATCCGCACCGAGCTCAAGCCCGACGATACGATCGATCGGGTCATCATGACCGGTGAGGATGATGCAGGGAACGGGTGACACCGCCCTCACCTCCTTCAGTACCTGCATGCCCGTGGTACTGCCAAGGCGCTGGTCGAGGACAACGAGATCGGCGTGCGTTGCCTGCAGCAGCGGCACCAGTTCCGCCGGATCGGCGACCGGGATGCAGTGTACGCCGTGCGGCTCGAGGAAGAGCCCGAGCTCGTCGGTGAAATCCGGCTCATCATCGACCAGAATGACAGTATCGCTCACCTCAGTTCCCCCGTTCTAAGCGGCCACTACAGCGCGCGGCGCCGGCGCATCGGCATCGTCTTGCGAGACACCGGCACAGCGGAATACCGCGGCAAAGACAGCGCCACCATCCGTCGCGTTGGCCACCGAAATGCTGCCATCGAACGAGTTCATCAGCCCATGACACAGTGACAGGCCAAGCCCCGTCCCCTTTCCCACCTCCTTGGTCGTGAAGAACGGCTCAAAGATCCGGTCGAGCAACGAGGCAGGTACACCCGGCCCGGTATCCTGAATGGTCAAAACAACCGTTTCGGCAAGTGGGTCGTGCCGCGCGTTAATCGCCAGGTGCCGCAATCGTTCCGGCGGATTGGCTTCCATCGCGTCGCGGGCATTCAAGATAAGGTTAACCACCACGTGTTCGGCCAACACCACCTGCGCCAGCACCAAGGGCAGGTTGTCCGGGACCTCAACGTCAACCTTCACACTAGAGCTGCGCAAGGCGCTTTCAACCAGGGTCAGCGCGCCATCGACCACCGACTTCAGGGCGATGGGGCCGGTCTCATCGTTTGGCTGGCGACCAAAGATGCGCAGGTGGTCGACAATGGCGCGCGCGCGCGCCGCCTGACCGGTGATGCGCTCCATTCGCTGCAGAGCGAACTGTATGGCCTCAGCGCCCCTATGCTCGAGGGCGTTTGCCGCGTTTTCCGCCGCCAAGGCCATTGTAGCGATTGGCTGATTCAACTCATGCGCCAGGCCCGTCGCCATCTCGCCGAGCGTCGCGAGCTTTGATGTCGTGAATGCTTGCGTCTGGATGGCCCGCTCGCGAGTGATGTCGGAGACATACCCGACGACCCAGGCGCCGCTCGCTTCCGTTCCCTTCACCACGCGAGCCTGATCGCGGAGCCACACCACCGTTCCATCGGGTCGGACAAAGCTATACTCGATACTGGCATCGCCTTCGGAAATGATCTTGTGGTGGTAGGCATGCCAGTCGGCCTCTGTAAGATCCCGCGCCCTGCCTTCCCAATCATCGCGGGATTCAAGCTCATCGCTGCTCCACCCGGTCAGGCGTTGAGCCGTGTCGGTTATACTGAAACCCTGGACCGCGCCATCTTCCGTCAGATTGACACCGTAAACCGCGGCCGGGAGACCCGACAGCAATTCCGCGATCCGGTTGCGGGCGCGTTCCGTAACCTCGGCTTCCTTGCGGACAAGCTCGAGCTGCATCCCTGAACGCCGTCTCGCCGCCGACATGACAAACAAGGCGATGACCGCTCCAACGAAGAGGGTAAACCCGGCAGCGGCGAGGAACACCCACGTCGACAGCATGTCCTCCTCGTTCAGCTCGTGCACCGCATCGAGGGACACTGTTGCCACAAACGGCAATTGGCCCACGACGCGGTAAGCTTGGAACAAGCGACGCCCGTCGACCGAGCTGGTGATGACATGGACACCGCTGGGCGCTTTCTTTGCGGCAACGAGCGCCGGAAGGTCGGGATCGGCTGGGCGGCCGAGCAACTTGTCGGCGTCCTTGCTGCGCGATACCAGTTCCCCCTCGGGAATGCTCCAGATGGCAGATACGCTGTTGGCGCCAAATCCCAGGCTCGCCATTGTGTCGGCGAGGTGCAGTGGGTCGAAGGATACGACAGCCACGCCCCTGAAGCTGCCGTCCGGGTTTGTCATGCGTCGCGTGAACTGCATGCTCCAGCGCTTTGACACCCGGCCGACCACGGGTTTGCTGATGTAGATGCCGCGATCACCATTCGTGTGAGCGAGAAAATGTGGGCGATCGCCCAGCCAGACGGGCGCTGAACCGGAGATCGATGACCAGGTCAACCACCCGTCCGCTCCGATCATCGAGACCTGCAGAACGCCAAATTGTTCGTTGGCGGTAATGCTGCGGATGTGAGCGGCGATCGCCTCGGCGCCTTCCTTATTGCCGGTTTGCAGCAGGTTCTCGCGGATCTGAACCAGCGACTGGATGTTATCCATGACGCCTACTGAACGAAGGATCACCTGCTCGAGTGCCTGAACGCCGACACTGGCGCGGGCAAGCGCGGCTTCCTGTCGCTCCACGTGAACGCGATCGACGTAGAGTTTACCGCAGCCGAAGGCAAGCCCCGAAAGGACGAGCCAGGCGACCAGCACCACGCACCAGTAGCGATAGGTCAATCGCGTCGGCGGCACCGTGCCCGATAATGGCTGGCTAAAGTTCGTAATAGGCATCGCATCGCCCTTCTGGCTGCGTCAGATGCGGAAAACACGGTGTCAAAAACGTGACGAACAGTTCCTAAAAGCCGTTCACCATGCCGGCTGAATCAATCCGGTTCTCTCCGGGTCGGATTCTTCGACGTTCATGGCGCCGGCGGCGCCGCCGCGACGCACCCCGGATCCTGCGGCAAGCGGCATCACCCCGCCCACATCGGGTTACCTGGCCGACCGGGACGCGCATGACGCGGCATGATGATCGCCGCTTTCGTGCCGCGTCCCGGCGTTGAATTCAGGCGTAATCGGCCACCCAGCAGGCGCGCCGCGCGATCGACCAGCGGCAGACCCAGACCGAGGCCGCTGACGCTCCGCGTGAGCGACATGTCCAACTGTCTGAATGGCTGTTGCGCCACCGTCAGTTCCGCCTCCGACATTCCGGGGCCGCGATCACCAACCTCGAACGTCACCTCGCCCTCGGCCTCGGTGTAAACCGACAGCGAGATGTTGTGTTCTGGCGGGTTCCAGGCTATCGCGTTGGCCACGAGACGGCCCAAGGCATTTGCCAATATGATGGGGTCGGTCTCGATTTCGCCGCCCGCCGTATCGCTTTCCTCGATCCGTTGCGTAGCCGCGGTAGCCGCGCTTTCCATCAGACCTTTGACCCGGCTCAGAACAACGGCGGGCTCAAGCTTGCGGTATTGCAGTTTGCGATCATTCACCGGGGTCAGCAGTTCTACAAAATCGTCGGCGATCGCCGCGAGGCGCGCCCCGGCATTGCGGACAATGGCAAGGTTGTCGGCGACGTCCGCGGCCGACAGTTCCAAACCGCCGCCAAGCAACTCCGGCACCGCCATGAGCGCAGCTAAAGGTGTTCGCATTTCATAAGACAGGATTCGCGAAAATTCGCGCGGGACGCTCTGACTCAAGTCAATCGCGTCGAGATTTGGCGCCTCGGGCGATCCCCGATCGCTGGTAATCGCGGCCGGGGTGCCGGAATGCTGCGAAGGCACAGGCTGCGCGCGTTCCGCGATGTCGAGCAACAAGACCTCAGTGGCCGCAATCTTCGATTCCAGCCGATCGCGGTCCGCGTTCAGATGGTTCAACGTTGCTGTGCGGGCTGCTTCGGCGCGGCGCTTTTCGCTGGCCGCTTCATGGGCTTTTCGCGTTGCATCGAGCAGCGCCTTCAGCGTGATCGGCTTGGAGAGAAAATCGAAGGCGCCGATCCGTACAGCTTCTGCCGCATCGTTGAGCGTGCCATGGCCGGTCAGCAGTACAACCTCGGTGGCGTTGGAATCGCCACGGCGATCGCAAATTCTTTTAGCCAGGCTGAGACCATCCATTCCCGGCATCCGGATGTCACTGAGGACGACCGTTATCCCGTCATCGGCATCCAGCTTTTCCCAGGCCATGGCCGCATCCGAGGCGGCTGCGACATCCCAGCCGCCGACCCGAAGAGATTCCTGCAACTCGTCGAGGAGCTCGGGTTCGTCATCGACAACAAGAATGCGCGGTGGCGCGGTTTGCCCGGTTGCTACTTCCATCTCTCAGCCCTTTCTGGCGCCCCCTCAAGATAGGAGGTTGAGACACTAAACCCAGTTCGATTTTGTCGACTTATGTAGCGCCAAGCCGGTGTTTGGTGACACTGGCTGGTAATGACGTTCCGCTACTGCTCAATGCGGCCGGTTAGTGGCCAGCCGGTACAGCCCGGTCGTACCGGGAACGGTGGTAAACAAGTTACTGACACCGATCGTCGTTTCAGCCGCGCCAAGCACAAGATAGCCGTGAGGCCGCATATGCTTTGCGATCGAGGCTAGCACTTTCGCTTTGATGTCGACCTCAAAATAAATAAGTACATTCCGGCAAAACACGATGTCGAACGGGCCCAGGACAGGCGGCAATTGCGTCAGATTGATCGATCTAAAGTTTACGCGATCGCGCAACTCCTTGCGCACTGACCAGGTATCCTGCCCCTTCTGCTCAAAATACTTGACCAGCCGTTGGATCGGCAGACCGCGCTGCACCTCGAATTTTGTATACACGCCGGCCTGTGCCCTCTCCACGACCATTTCGCAGATATCCGTGCCGAGGATCGAATAATTCAGCTCGCGGCCCGGCACCGGATGCTCGCGCAAAGTCATCGCGATCGAATAGGCTTCCTGTCCCGATGAACACGCCGCCGACCACACCGAGATCCCCTCAGGTTGCCGTGCCACCAGATCGGGCAGCATGACATTCTTAAGAAGTTCGAACGGCTTTCCGTCACGGAACCACAGCGTTTCATTGATCGTGAGGGCCGATACGACCTGCCGGGCGATCTTGCCGCCAGGATCGGTCGAGAGATGCGACACCAGACGTTCAAGGCTATCGACACCCCAGTTTTTGAGCTGCGGTTCAAGGCGCGAGCGAAGAAGATAATCCTTGTCCGCACCCATGCTGATGCCCGCGCGCCCGCGGACAAATCCCCGTAGGGCATCAGTCGCCACTGTCATGATTCAGGACCTGCTGCTGCGATGATTTCTTCGGCTATGCGGCTGAGCGGCACCACGGATCGGCACAATCCGGCATGCGCGACCGCTCCCGGCATGCCCCACACCACGGATGTTGCTTCATCCTGAGCGATTACCGCACCACCCGCCTCGACCAGTGCGCGGCACCCAAGCAAGCCGTCCTGTCCCATACCGGTCAGGATGACTGCCAATGCCTTACCGCCGACCGCATCGGCCACCGATCTGAGCATCGGGTCGACAGCCGGACGGCAAAAGTTTTCCTCGGGCCCGTCATTCGGTTGGCAGACGAGCTGTTCACCTTTCCGCATAACAACCATGTGCCGACCTCCCGCCGCGAGGTACACCGAACCGGGGTGAATAGGCATGCATTCAGTCACCTCGACCGTAGGGCGCTTGGTGTAACGCGATAGGTGGCTCGCGAGCATTCGAGTGAATGCCGCTGGCATGTGCTGCGTGATCACTGTGGCCTGTGAAACCCGCCCCGCAATGCCTCGGAGCACCTCCGGTAAAGCCTGAGGTCCGCCCGTCGAACTGCCGATCGCAATCAGTTCGGGCTTTGCCCAGCGCAATCCGCGCCGCGCGACGGGTGGCATCGGACTGGGAACAATCGTCGCCGGGCGCAGCAGCCCCTGCAGCTTTCGCTGCAATGCCGCGCCGAATGGAGACGCCGCTGTTTCCTTTTCCAGGCTTGATGGCCGCTGCAGGAAGGGGATACGCCCCGACGCAACGGGGGCATCGAAACAGGCCTCAACAGTCAGCACCAGAACCTTGATGGCGCGGCGCAGAGCGGCGCGCACAAGCTCGCGAGCCGCGGCAGCGTCACTGCCGGCGTCTATCAGGACGCCGTCGATCTGCCCACCTTGCAGACCGTCGTCGATGCAAGCGCCCGGGCGGATATGCCCGACCACCTCACAGCCGGGGAACCCGGCCAATATGCGGCGAAGATGCATACGCCCCTGCGCGGTAGCACCCGCTAGTACGATTCGCATGGCGTCTATTTCACCGCGATCGTTGATGGAGCTGCCGATCTCGCAAGAACAGCTTTCACGTCACAAGACCGAGATCCCGTAACTTCAATTCGATGATCTCGCGATCGAAGGGCTTCATCACGTACTCGTCCGAACCGGCAGCCAGAGCGCGTTCGATATCGTTCAAGTCACTATGCGTCGTACAAAACAGGATCTTCGGCGTCTCGCCGCCTGGCTCCGCGCGCAGGGCTACGGCAAAGCCGAGCCCATCCAACACCGGCATCTCCCAATCGAGCAGCACCAGATCGGGCATCTCCGCCCTGCAGGCGGCAAGCGCCACAAGGCCATTTTCGGCCTCCTGACAGTTGAAGCCGAGACTTTCGAGCGCATTTCGCGCGAACCGACGCACGGTCCGGCTATCATCGACAATCAATGCGGTATTCATGCGGCCAGCTCCTCAGCGGTCGTAAGTCCCGCAATCTGAAGCAAGGTTTCCGTGACAAGGATCAGGACCAGCTCATCTTTCAGCTTGACGATGCCGGAGCTTACGGACTTCCAGGCCGGCGTCACGGTTTGCGGCACGCCTTCGATCTTGTGGTGATCGACGGTCAGAACGTCGCCAACCTGATCGACCAGCAGCGAGTAGAGTTCGCCCTGGTGCTCTATGACCACGTTCATCGCCTTTTCAGGCTGTTCGGTCCCTTGCATCCCCAGCAGCACGCGCACGTCGAGCACCGTGACGATGCGGCCACGCAGATTGAGCGAGCCGGCGATCGCTGGAGGTGAAAGGGGCACACGCGAAATGTTCTGTCCCCCCAGAACGTCGCGCACCGACTCGACCCAGATGCCAAACGGCTGTTCAGCTACCTGCATCGTCACCAGCGTCTGAGCGCTGGCGGCGTTGGGTTCGCTCATGCTGCGATCCTCTCAATGGTCATCGGAACTTCACTAATCGTCGGCCATCCCACAAGATCGCGTCGGATGATGTTGGCCGGATCGATGATCTCAGTGGGCTCGCCATCGATGATTGTCGCGCCCGTCACATCGGGATGGTCGGACACGATATCGATGCGCGTTGTATGCGAGATGATGTCGACGATGCTGTCCACCAGCAGCCCGACGTGACGGGTTTGCGCCGGCGCGTTATCCGCGACACCACTATTGGCCGTGAACACAAGTACCGGCTGTCGCCCGGATTCCTGCAGATCAACCGCCGGTGTCGCCGGCACCAGCAGCATCAGGCTGCCGCGATACGGTACGAGAAGGCGGCCGTCTTCCGAGCGTCGTACGTTGGACACCTCGAAATCCTCCAGGCGGGCGATCTGATCGAGCGGGATTGCCTTCCGCAAGCCACTGCCACACTTGACAAGAACTAACTGCTGGCTCGCCTCGGTCTCCTGTTCCTGATCGACCGAAGCGGCTTCGATCGGCTGGCGGCCGGCGGCTGTTTCGATGCGACCGAGTTGTGACATAAGGCCGTTCGGGTCGATAATCATGCAGATCGAACCGTCACCAAGGATGGTATTGCCGGAATAAGCCGTCAGGCTTTTCAGCAGCGGCGAGACCGGCTTGACAACAATCTCTTCGGTATCGTGCACCCGGTCGACAACAATGCCAAAGAACCACGACCCAACCTGGGTGACGATGATCAGACGTTCGCCTTCGTCCGCCACGGCGGAGTCCAATCCCAGCGTAATCCGCAGATCGATCAGCGGCAGCAACCGGTCGCGCAACCGCAATACGGTCGAGTCGCAGATTCGCTCGATCCGGTGTTCACCGGAGCGCGAGGCACGTACCAGCTCCACCACTGAAATCTGCGGGATGGCAAACCGCTCACCAGCACACCCCACAATCAGCGCCGGGACAATTGCAAGGGTCAGCGGAATCTTTATCGTGAATACCGTGCCATGATTTAGCTGCGATTCGATATCGATCGCGCCGCCAATCCGCTCGATATTGGTACGCACAACATCCATGCCGACGCCGCGGCCGGAGATGGCCGTTACCGCGGCGGCGGTCGAGAAGCCCGGCCGTAAGATGAAGCGAAACAGGTTGGCATCAGACATGCCGACCAGTTCGGCTTCGGTCGCGAGACCGGTATCAACCGCCTTGCGTCGGATTTTCGCAGGGTCCAGACCCCGACCGTCATCCGTGATCTGAATGACGATGTGCCCACCCTCGTGAAAGGCGCGGAGTTGTACCCAGCCCGTCGCCGACTTCCCCGCCGCGACCCGAACGTCCGGCATCTCGAGGCCATGATCGGCCGCGTTCCGGACCATGTGGGTGAGCGGGTCTTTGATCAGCTCGAGAACCTGCCGGTCGAGTTCGGTCTCGGCGCCGTCCATCACCAGCTCGATCTTCTTGCCAAGCTCGCGTCCCAGATCGCGGATAATGCGCGGCAATGCCTGCCAGGCATTGCCAATCGGCTGCATGCGCGTCTTCATGACGCTCTCTTGCAGCTCCGACGTGATCATCGACAACCGCTGCAAGGGGCCGGCGAAGGGACTTTCGGTCTCACCGCGCAGCAGTTGCAGAAGCTGGTTACGGCTGAGGACGAGTTCGGAAACCGTAGTCATAAGACCTTCGAGCAAGTCGATGCCGACCCGAATGGTGTGATTGGTCGGGACCGGTTCCTTGCCGCCTTCCTTCACCACCGCACTGTCACGCGACGGTTCGATGGGTGCCGCTGCGGACGGCTTGACGGACTCACTGGGCGGCGCGGTCTGGACGAGAGCCAACGGGGCGCGAACCTCTTCAGATGGCGCGGCGCTTCGTTTGCGGTCCGATAGATCTGGGCCGGGCGTCGCGTCGAACAGTGCCTGCAGCATGGCGGAGTCGCCATCTGCGGACATCATCTCCACCGCGGCCGGACGCTCGTGGAGCGCGTTCAGTTCGGCAATCAGCGCCTCATGCTGAAGAGTTCCCTCATCGCCAGTGGCTTCGATCGTCGTCAGAATACCCTTTATGGCGTCGACGCACTTCAGGATGACGCTGATGATCTGCGGCGACGGGTGGAGGGAGCCTTCACGCATCTTACCCAGTGCATTTTCGCCAGCATGGCAAACGCTGCCCAGGTGGCTCAGGCCGAGAAATCCGCTTGTCCCCTTGATCGTATGGAAGGTCCGAAAAATGCCGCCAATCAGCTGCGCATTTTCCGGCTCCCCCTCAAGCTTGACAATGTCGTTATCAAGCCCGGCGAGCGCTTCTGCCGCCTCGACGAGAAATTCTGAGATGCATTCATCCATCGCCATCGGACCGGTCTCACGCTTGTGCGAAATTTCCTATCGCGTCTCTCATACCGCATAGTTTAGCGAAAAGATACTATTTTTTTGCAGTTGCGAAAATTCGACAGTGTGATACAACGCGCCTCAAGCCACCCGGACACGCGTGGCTCTCTAGTCCTGGAGAACACCAATGAAGATCCTGGTTGTCCACGACTTTCCCAGTATGCGGGGAATTTTGCGAAATCTCCTTAATAAAATCGGGACCGTAGACATCGAAGAGGCCGGTGACGGCGCTGAGGCGTACACAAAGCTGCAGTCCTCGAAGTTCGATCTGATTATCTCGGATTGGAATATGGAGCCGGTGACCGGCCTCGATCTGCTGCGTCGCGTGCGCGACGATGCCAATGTCGGCTCCACTCCGTTCATCATGGTTACCGCCGAGAGCAAGGTCGAGAACGTCATTGAGGCGAAGAAGGCCGGTGTAAACAACTACATCGTCAAGCCCTTCACCGCCGACGTCCTCAAGGCGAAAATCTCCGCCGTAATGGGCTAGGGAGTGCCACGATGCCTATTAAAGACGAGACGATTACCCGCTGCGTCTCCGCTGCCGAATCAGCGGACCGGCTGCGCGAGATAATCGAGAACCTGCACTCGGAGGTGTCACGCCTCACCGAAGTCGCCCCGACCACACAAGCCGTCTTTCAAGTCGCTGCTCTCAAGGATGAGCTTGAGGGCATGGCCGTTCTAATCTCGGAGACGCGGGCAGAGGTCGCGGGCCTACTACCAACCGGCATGCCGCATACGCGGCTGGCAGCCGCCTCGGACGATCTTGATGCGGTCGTTGGGGCTACGGAAGAAGCGGCCGCGCAGATCATGACCGCCGCGGAGCAGATCCAGGGCGCGATCGAGGATTTGCGCGGGTTATCGCCCTCTGACCCTGAGTTTTCGAGCAAGCTCGAGGTCCTCGACAACGCGGCCATGGACATCTTCATGGCCTGCTCCTTTCAGGATCTGACAGGCCAGCGTATTCGCAAGGTCGTCCATGCTTTGACCTATATCGAGGACCGCGTCCTTTCATTGACCCGGCTGTGGCAGGAAAGGACCGAAATTGCCGCAAACGAGGCCATTCCAGCCGATAAGCGAGCCGACGCCCACCTGTTGAACGGTCCTTCTATGGCCGGTCTCAGCCAGACTGATATCGACTCGCTGTTATCTCCGGCCGAAGTTCAGGCGGCACAGCAAAACAATATCGACGCCTTGTTCGCGGTCCATGGATAACGCTTTACTGGCTGTGCTGTCGCGCACCCTGCTGGGCTTGCAGGCTCCAGAGCCCAGCGCCGCGCGGCGGTCGGCGGAGAACGGACAGGCCAGCGAGTTCGCGGCGCTGCTCGAACAATTGCCGGACCAGCAAGCCGCCGTTAGCCCCGGCTCTCCGCCACCGGCATCGGCGGCGACCGCCGCCGTCATGAACGCGGTGCCGACATCCCCGCCCGGCGCAGCGGATATTATCGCGTCGCAAGCCTGGCAGAATGCCGCCAGCGAGTTGGCAACCAATCCAGCAGACCGGCAGGGCATCATCGTCCGACGAGCGGCAACGCCGCAGGCGCCATCAGGTCAAGCACAGCCTCCGGCAAGACCATTGGCCCCGACACGTGTGGCCCCAGCGCGTGTGCCCCCGGCACCAACGACACCGACACCGACGACACCGGCACCGACGACACCGGCACCACCAACAAAAGCGCCGCGTCCGGCACCGCCCGCGCAGGCTGTGTCGATGGCAGTGCCGACCGTCGCACTGCCAACCCTCGCACTGCCAACCGTCGCACTGCCAACCGTCGCACTGCCGATCGTCACACCGCAATCAGCAGCCAAGCCAGACCCTGCGACCCCATCCGGCGACACGGCTCCGGCCGGCGACCAATCACCGCCTATCACTGTGCCTGCCCAGAATCTTTGCGAAAATATACCGAAGCCCCTTGAGCAGCCGAAGATACCCGGCACGACAAGGTCAGCGCCGGCTACTCGGGCCGCCCTCGACACAACGGCGCACGACGGGCGAGTCGACCGTGCGGCACCCCGATCATCAACGAACGCTTCGCCCGCTCAGATCGGAACGCCGGTTCAGGGTCAACCTGAACAGGCCGTTGCCGTTGCACACACAATCAGCCGACAGCCAGGCAACTCACTTGGCCACCCGTTCGCCGCGCGACTGGGGTCAGCAGTTACCGCAGCGGGGGGTGCGCCGCAATCGCCGAGCCCCGCAGTTCAAACCGCGGCGGCGCCAGAAGCTTCGGTGCCTGCTGAAGGCGGCACGACCAGTACCGCCGCCGCTGTGCCTATTCTGCCGCAGGCCGCGGCGGAGGAAATATCGCAGCCGGTTGGCTCATCGGGGCAACGTCCCGTCGATGAACCACGTCCACTCAGCAACGCTGCGTCCATCACGCGGCAGAGTGTGTCGGGGCGTGGCGGCACCTCCAGCACCGATGCCAGCACCGCTGGCGAAGCATCGCAGAGCGATGGCATCCCGGCCGGCCACCGGTCGTTCCCGACACCAGTCGCTTCCCTTCTGCAGAGACAGGCGCCAGCGGAGTCCACATCTGTACAGCCAAGGCCCGATCCCCTGCCGGCCCCCGCGAGTACCACTGCGATTGGCTCATCGCCCCTCCAAGCTATCCACGCGCTCCAACCGGCAGCGCAGCCTGATGCGTCGAGTGTGACACAGCCTCTGACGACCGCCGCAGGCACCACCGCGGAAGTGCTCCAAGGCGCGCCGATCGACGCCAACGCCACGCCCGGCGTTACGATGGCCACCAGGCCAGCACTCGGGCTTGCCTCGAGCACCCGTCCTCAGACGGTCGATGATCTGACCGCTGACCCAGTTCGAGGTCTTTCACCGGTGTCATTGCACAGCACCGACACGCCGACGCCGATAGCCATACCCGCAGATGCGGCCACGCCCGCGACTCCAGCGACCCCATCGCCGCAAGTCGCCAGCTCGACGACCGCGATACCGATGCCGATGCCGATGCCGGGGCTTACCGAAGCCACCCGCGCGATCGCGCTGCGCATCAATCGTGCGATTCAATCCGGCGAGGACACGCTGACGATTGACCTGCACCCAGCGGAACTTGGCCGCGTCGCGGTTCACCTTGCCTTCCACACCGGCGGAGTCGACGTGCAAATGATTATCAGCCGGCCTGAGACATTCAGTGAATTCACCCGTGACCGCCAGTCCCTTGAGCAGCAATTCAACCAGGCCGGTCTCGATCTGGGCGACGGCAGTCTGAATCTTGCGTTCGGGCGCGGCGCCGAGCCGGATACGCAGCCCAGCGGGGACGCAAGCGGCGCCTCGTCTGCCGATATCCCGGAAACACCGCAGTCGACCAGCCAGAGTTACACCCAAGGCCTCATCAACATCATGGCTTGACCAGAAAGGTTGAATAATGACCGCAGTCTCCAGCATTTCGTCAGCGACCAGCAGCACTTCCTCGGCCGCCACCACGCTCAATAAGACTCTGCCCGGCGCGAATACACCGGCCACCACACAGGTTGGCGCCCAGGCTGGCAATCCGCAGATGAACCAATTCCTGACCCTGCTCACCACACAGCTGAAGAACCAGGATCCGACCCAGCCAACCGATCCAACACAGTTTGTGGCGCAGCTTGCCCAGTTCTCAACGGTCGAACAGTTGACCCAGAGCAACTCGACGTTGACCTCGATATCTTCTTCGCTGAGCGGCATGACGCTGGGCCAGTATTCGGGATTAATCAACCGCTCGGTGACCGCACCTTCCTCTTCGATCACCGTGCCGGCATCCGGTAGTGTTGCGACAAATCTGTCCTACACCATCACCAATAATGCGCTATCGAAGCCGCATGTTGCAGTCAGCAATTCCTCGGGAGTTGTCGTTGCCTCGCTGCCGGTAAGTGGGTCGACCGGCACGGTGACCTTCAACGGGACCGACGGAAACGGCAATAACCTGCCCGCTGGCAGCTACACAGTGGCCTTGGTTGGGAGTGCTGCCGGTGCATCGTCAGGCACCACAGTCACCGCCGGCACCCTGACCACGACCGGTGTCGTATCGGGTGTCGCACAAGCAAGCGGTGGTGGATGGAACCTTCAGCTCCAGGATGGCGAGTCCGTTTCAGCGAGCACCGTCAACTCAGTAACGCAGCCCGCGACAACCTCAGACTGAAGGTCGGTGTATTCATGCAGGCACAAAAATGGCCGGGGATTCCCCGGCCATTTCCGTTCGAATGCGACGACGCGCCACGCCGATAAGTTCACCCAAACAGCAATCGGGTGATCAACACATCCTTAATGCCATCTGCGCTTACCTTCTGCAAAGCATCGGCAAGCGACGCCTTCAGGGCAACCGTATCGGTCTCACCCGGCGTCAACGCGCCTCGATCGGCCAGAGCCATCAGGCGCCGTGTCAGCGTCTCCTTCAGTCGCGGCGTCACCTCCTTGATCTGGTTGGCCGCTTGCGGGGCGACATCGAGCGTGATGCCGACGACCACAAAACCAAACTGGCCTTCCTTATCGCGCAGGTTCACGGTGAAATCACCGAGCGCCACAAAAACTTGCTTAGGTGGCCCGGCCCCCTCCTTTTCCTTCTCCTCGGCCCGCGCTGCCCACGCGGGCAGGACGATCGCGGCAAGCGGCAGCGCGGCAAGCAGCAGCGCGCAACGACGGTTCAACGGCATCGGTATTCTCCCGGCTAAAGTGCAGTTCGATTAGAACGGCTGGACGCGGTTCAGCAGATCTTGGCCCCAGGGCGCCCGCTCCATCACAGAGGCGGCGCCGCGGCCGCCATACTCGATCCGAGCATCGGCGATTTTCTCCGAGGGGATAGTGTTGTCGGAGTGAATGTCTTCCGGCCGTACAATGCCGCGCAGCTGCAATTCGCGAAGTTCGTTGCTCAGGCGAATTTCCTGGCTGCCGACGATCTCGAGATTGCCGTTTGGCAGGCATGCGACAACGGTCGCGGCCACATTAACCGTGACGCTGTCGGTATGCTTGATGTCACCTTGCCCGGCTGTGGCAATTGCCGAGGTGACGTTGACACTCGGGTCAGAGCCCGAGATGGCCTTTTTGATCAAAGTGGACAGCCCGAAGAAGCTCGGAAAGCTCATCGAGTCTGAGTTCGAGCGGCTGAGATTGGTCTGATGGTTGAATTCCGCCTGCTCCTGCAGGTTGACCGCCACCGTCAGCAGGTCTCCGACAGAGCGTGCTCGCGGATCACGAAAGAACGTCTTTGAGCCTGAGCGCCACAAGGCACCGCGAGCCGCCGGCGGCGGTGCCTCCATGTTCGCAGCCTCGATGGGTTCAGAGGTGCGCGATGTGCGCGGGATGTTTGTGACGGTACCGGGGGCGCTGAAGTTGGGTGCTTTCTGGATCGAATCCATCGTGTCGCAGCCGGCGAGCATTAGCATACTCGCCAGGATAAGCGGCCACGGTGCTTTAGCTATTGTCATGGCTCACTCCGGATTTCGACCGATCCGTCCTCGAGGATCGTCCCGCGGATCGTGCGTGAGGTTGTAGGATTTAGAACGCGGATCTGGTCGCCGACGGAGCCTGCTTCCAACGCGTTGCCGCGCATGACGAGCGACAAGCCGCCCGCCTCCCAGCGCACCTCAACCGGCGTGTTTACCTTAACCGTTGTTGGGGTACCGACATCGTGGGCGCCGACGGGATGGCCATTGTAGACACGGCGCTTCAGTTCGGGGCCGACGAGATCGCGTGTCACTGGCAGTGCATCAGGCATCATTTGTGGCAGCGAGCGCACCTCAACGTCGTCGCTGTGCACGATGTCCCCTGGAGCAAGATTATGCCGGGCAACCCAAGCGTCCGTGGCATAAGCCGGAGCGCTCATCAAGAAACCCGTTATCAATATCGTACATTTTAGCATAAGCGTGCCCATGGCTCAGCGCACCTGGTTGGTGGTCTGCAGCATCTGGTCGGCGGCCTGGATCACCTTGCTGTTCAGCTCGTAGGCTCGCTGCGCCTGAATAAGCGAGGTCATTTCGGTGACGACATTGACGTTAGAGGATTCCAGGTAGCCCTGCCGCACTGCCCCAAAGCCGGGATCGGATGGCAGACCCCGGTTCGCGGAGCCTGATGCGTCAGTCGCGGTAAAGATGTTGCCGCCCATCGCGGACAGACCGGCTTCATTGGGAAACTGGTAAAGCTGCAGTTGGCCGACTGTGTTCTGCTTGCCGTTCGGCATTGTTTCGATCACCTGGCCGGCCTGATTGATCGTTACCGCTGTGGCGGTCGGATCCACCGTGATACCGGGCTCGACGGTATAGCCCTGACTGGTGACAAGCTTGCCGGTCGAGGAATAATTGAACGAGCCGTCGCGGGTGTAACCCACCTCGCCATTGGGCAGCTGCACCCCGAAGTAACCACGGCCATCAACCGCGACATTTAGGGGATTGTCAGTCTCCGTGAGGCTGCCTTGCGTCAGCACGGGCGTCACTCCCGCAGAGCGCACACCCAGGCCGATCTGCGCGCCGGTCGGCAGCAAGGTGCCCTGCTCCGACGATGCGGTGCCGACGCGCGCGGCCGATTGATACAGCAGGTCCTGAAACTCGGCGATACTTCGCTTGAACCCGGTCGTGCTGACATTTGCGATGTTGTTGGAGATGACCTCGACATTGGTCTGCTGAGCCTGCATGCCGGTCGCGGCGATGCTAAGTGCGCGCATCATGAGCGTTCTGCTTCCGTTTGAGTGAAATCAGGTTGGTTGACTGAGTGTCTGGATCATCTTCTGTTCGCGATCGTTGTCGTCGCTGAGCAGTGTCTGAAGTCGATCATAGGCGCGGCTGAGTTCAGTGAGGTTGGCGATTTCAGCAACCGGCTGAACCGTCGAGCCCTCCAGGCCTCCCTGCACAATGCTCGCATTGGCATCGCCGTTCTCCACCGGCACCATTGCGCCGGATGGAGCAGAGAGCATCGAGTTTCCGGATTTTCGCATGGATAACGGATCGCTGGCGCGGAACATCCCCAGCTGGCCGATCTGTTGTGTTACACCATTGATCTGCACGGTGATGCTGCCATCCGCTTTGATCTCCGGGTCGGCGGCATTCGGAGGAATCTGGATCGGCTGCTTGTCGGGGCCAACCACCGGCAGCCCATTAGAGCTCATCAGCGTACCATCCTGCCCGAGCTGGAGGTGGCCATCGCGCGTGTAGAGCGTGTCTGACCCGGAAGTGACACCGAGATAGGCGTCACCTTTGATGGCGACGTCCCACGGGTTCTGGGTGAGATTTATTTCACCCTCCTTGCGGTCGATGTAGGTGGCGCGATCCTGGACGAAGGAAACTGCGCCACCCGGCACATTCAAGCGTTCCACATAGCTCTGGAACAGCTGGCGATCTCCTTTGAAGCCGGTCGTGTTGATGTTGGCGATGTTGTTGGCGACCGCGTCCAGCTGCTTCTGCAACGCGACCTGCGCCGACAGCGCCACATAGGTTGGACCCTCCACGGCTCAACCTCCGCGGGCGGTCGGCTTCGCGGCCGGCGGCAGGATCGTCTCGATTTGACCGGCGCGCTGCAGCGACCCGCGCAGTGCCGCGACGGCTTGCTGCTGTTGCAGCTGCTGCGTATCGACCACACCCGGGAAGGCCGCGAGCATCTGATCGGCCAAGCCGCTGAAGCCCTTAAGTTCCTCGGCTGGCGGCTTGCCCGAAAGCGCGACCGCGAGGGCATACTGCTCGGCTACCTGTTTGCGGGAATTTTCGGGGAGCGCAGGATCGCGCAACGCACCGGCGTAAGCCTCGACAGCAGCGGCCCAGTCTCTTCCATCATAGAGGAGCGCGGCGCGGCGCAATTTATCCGTCAGATCCTTGGCGCCATCGAGCTGCTTCGCCGCCTCGAGCCATTTGTGCTGGCGCACCAGGGCATCGACGGCGATGTGCTGCGTCTCATTGTCGGAAGACAGCCCCTTCAACAAAGCCAGGGCGTGCTCGGGATCACCGGCTCGAGCCTCAGCCCGAGCGTAGAGCACGGCGCCATCGCGGGCGGCGATGGTTGCCGGCGCCAGCTGCCGCACCAGCTTCAGCGCGGCCTCCGGCATGCCTTGATCCAGCATCAGAGCAGCGGCGCCGCGGCGGATATCGTCGCCTTTCTCGCCCGGGGTGGCATACCCGCTATAGTGCCAATAGATAACGAGCCGCTGTTCTGGCGACGGAAGATTGGGACCGCTCTTGTCGACAAGAAGCTGGCGCAGCACCCGCGCGGCGAGCGTAGCTCCGTGACTGTCGGGCTGCTGGGTATCCGAGAGCGGCGCGCTGTCATTGGCCACACGCAATGCCCCGGTGTAGTCGCCACGCTGCAGCTTTAGCTCAGACAGGACGCTTGCCGCATTTCGGCCGAATGACACGTCGCGATGTACCCTCGCTGCATCGGCAAGAAGCGCCTCCCGCTGGTCGTCTGCCTTGCCCTCGTCGGTTGTTGGCAGCTCCGCAAGCTCTAATCGCGCCTTCAGACCCGTGATCCCGACGTCCTGGGCGGCTCGCTGCAGAAAGTTGCGATCATCAGTATCGTCCTTTCGCGCCCGCGCGATGCGAGCCTGAAGCAGAAAGCGCGCGGCGGTCTCTTCGGAGGTCGTGGGGATTGTATCTTTAATGGCGGCCGACATGGCCTGCGTGACATTGGCATCATCCGGCACGGCATCGGCGATGCGGAAAGCCAGCATATTGGATAGAGGCTGCGGCAGTGCGCTGAGGGCACGCGCGGCTGCATCGCTGTTGCGCACGATCGTATCCCGGTCGCCGGATGCGACCGCGGACACGGCGCGCCACAATGGCGCGTCCGCCCGGTCACAATTGCCGGGGCTGTCCAGCAGGACCGAGTTTGCCGCGACCGGCGCCCCATCGACCAGTCGGCCAAGATCGGCATCCCGCTGCAGCCGACGACGGATATCGGCCGTAAGACCGGCGAGCTTTGCCTCCTGTGCCACCGCAAGAGCCTCGCCGCCGAGCCCGTTTCCGATATAGAACTCGGCCAGTGCAGCAAGCGCCTCCGGACCTTCGTCGGAACGTGCCGTGAGTGTCCGCAGAGACTGCAATCGGTCCGCGAAAGGCTCGGCACCCCGCCATCCATCCATCTTGAACTCGGGGGGGCATGCGGGCTTGACCAATGCGGGAACCGGCTTGATCGCTCGATCGCCGGAGGCGGCCAGCAACTCATTCGCGGTCGGCGAGGTTCCAGCCAACCGATCTGGCGATGGCATCGCATTAAACAGGCTCAGCCGACCGGCAAGATCATCGCGCAATGCACCCAGCTCAGCTGTTTTCTGCGAGGCTGAATTGCGCAGGGAACCGCCGCTCTTTTCGGCGGCGGATTTTACGGGTACCGGCGACGCTTTCGGCTCGGATTTCGCGGCAGCTGAAGGCTTCAGATCATCCGAATAGGTCTTGGCCGGCAACGTGTCGGCCGAAGCCGTGAGCTTCGGGGCTTTTGCCCCTTCGCCTGATGTTGTCGCGGATCCAGTGGGCGCGGTTTTCAGATGCCAGCCAAGAAGATCGATCTTCAAGCTGTGTCCAGCGCGGTGCTGCTGGATCTGGCAGCAATCTTTCGCGAAATGGACCACCGCGATCCTCGTGTCACCCTCGGTTCGCTGCTCGATCCCGTCGACCTCCCGCAAGTGCGGGAGCTGATCCACCTGGAGGGGAGCGTCCGACTTGCTGGTGATTTCTACTCCCTCTTTAATCGGCCGGACCTTGAAGCTCGGCTCGCCGCTGGCGGTAAACGTCAAGCGCGCGCTCAGCTTGTTTTGCGTACCCAGAACCTGGATCGGCGCGGACTTCGTATCGACGCCGGTGGCGGCGGAGAGCGCCGCCGACACGGTGCTCCTGTTCCCGGCAGCAATCGAGACGATAGCCACCACCGACAAGATGTTCATATATTTTCGCATGATCATTCTGCCTTCGTCCGAACGTTTTTACTGGTTTCGCCGACAACTTCGTCCAGCTCCGAGAAGCTGGGCTGAAAACGTGTCGGGACAGACCGGCGGCCTACCTCTACGGCCAATTGTGGGCCGAGCCCCTCGAGATGCGCCATGATGACCTGGCGGACCATGCCCATCATGAGTCCCTCTTCCTCGATGACCCCCTTGATGCGGCCGGCAATGGGGCCGACCACTCCGTAAGCGAGCAGCACGCCGAGAAACGTCCCCACCAGCGCTGATCCGATCATTTCGCCAAGAACCTCGGGCGACTCGCTGATCGCCCCCATGGCCTTGATGACCCCAAGCACTGCCGCGACGATACCGAGCGCGGGGAGCGCGTCGGCGACTGACGACAGAGCCTTGGCCGCCGACAGTTCTTCCCGATGATGCTTGTCGAGCTCCGTCTCCATCATGTCGCCAACCATGTGCGGATCGGTGAAATTCATCGTGATGCTTCGGAAGACATCGGTGATGAAGGCAACCAGATGATGGTCCTTGCAAAGCTTGGGATATCGGGAAAACACCACCGATGTGTCGGGATTCTCAATGTGCTTCTCGAGCGCCATGTTGCCCTCCTGGCGGGCGACCCGGATCAGCAAAAAGAGCAGGCAAAGCGCATCGACATAATCGCCCTTCTGCCATGCCGGACCGGATATTACCTTGGCGAATTTGCCGAGTAGCTTCTTAATTGTGGCGAACTCATTGCTCAGCAGCATCGTCATGAGACCTGAGCCGAGAATAATCAGCAATTCGGGACCGACCGCGTGCAAGATCGCGCCAAACTTCCCGCCTTCCAGCATGTAGCCGGCGGCGATAGCGCCGAAGACACCAATGAGGCCGATGATCTGAAACATCCACTTTCCACCGTTCTAGCCGTGGCTGCATCGTCAGAAACTCTCACTAGCATTTTTCGCACAAACATGCTACTAGATTTTCGCATTGTAAAGGAGAAGCCTTTGACCGATCCTATCGCCGCCGCTGCGGCTTCCAGCGATATCGTCCCCGCGGTCGATGCTACCGTATCTTCCGCAATTCGCAAAGCCAGTGCGAGCAGCGGCATCCCCTTTGAACTGATGATGGCAACCGCGAAGCTGGAAAGCGGCTTTCAACCGGGCGCGCAGGCGAGCACCTCGTCCGCCTCAGGCCTGTTTCAGTTCACCCAGCAGACCTGGCTGAACGCGGTAAAAGAGCATGGCGTCGAGCACGGCCTGGCACCGGAAGCCGCCGCCATCGTCGATCATGGTGGACGACTGACAACCTCCGATCCGGCGATGCGCAAGCGCATTCTCGATCTGCGGAACGATCCATCATCGGCCGCGGCATTGGCTGGAGATTACATGCGCGATATGTCGAACACGCTGAGTGCGAGCCTTGGACGGCCGGCGACGCCGGGCGAGATCTATCTCGCGCATTTCCTTGGCGTCGGCGGTGCCCGGCAGATGATCTCAGCCGCCCCCAACCAGGCGGCGGCCAGTGTCATACCGGCCGCGGCACACGCGAATGCGACCATGTTCTATGCCAGAAACGGGAGCCCCTATACGGTGGCGCAATTCATGGACAATTTGCAGAACCGCGTCCGGCAGGCTGTCGCTGATGTCAGTCCTCTCACCGGGGGCTCGTCGATGCTGGCTGACGCGACGAACATCGGCGCCGGAGTCCGGCAGGCTGCCAGTAAGGTCACCGGCAATGCGCCGGATGCACCAGAGTCAAGCGCCGCCGGTTGGGGTGTCGCCACCCCCACCGTTTTGAAGAGCCTGGGTGAAAGCCAGGTTATGGCCTCGCTGGTTTCGGCATTCACCCAGTCCGACCAACGAAGCAGCGTGACGCGCACGCATCGAAACGGCCTCGGCCCGGAGATGCCGCCAGCGGTGCTGACCGCATTGCAGATGACGTCGTAAACGCGTCTTTCGGCATTGCGAGGCGGCGTCGACGTCAGCAGCGTTTCGTCGCCATCAGCCATCAGCCATCAGCCATCAGCCATCAGACGCAAAAAAAGCCGCGGTTTGATCCGCGGCCTTTTTTTCGGAGTGTGCACCGCGCAGTGAGACTGCTTCCTGAGCATGCCGTACCGGTGGGTTGTGAATTGCAGAGCCCCACCACCCGCAGCTCACATCTAGATGAATACCAATTCGGCGTGCAGTGCTCCAGAGGCCTTCAGGGCATTGAGAACCTGGATGAGGTCGCGAGGCCCAAGGCCCAAGGCGTTGAGGCCGGCCACCAGATCGTTCAACGTGGCACGCGGGCGGAGCACCTGCAGATGCTTGTCGGCATGATCGTTGAGATCGATGCGGGTGTTCGGGGTGACGACGGTCTGGCCATTCGAAAACGGCGCGGGCTGGCTGACATTCGGGGACTCGCTCACCTTCACCGTCAGGTTGCCATGTGTCACCGCCACCGTATCGAGCCTGACATCCGCGCCGACGACGATCGTCCCGCTTTTCTCATCGATCACGATACGCGCCGCCTGATCCGGCTTGATCTGGATATGCTCGAGTTTTGCCAGTAGCTCCGTGACGTGCCGGGTGTAGTTGGCGGGCACGGCGACACTGACGGTGCCATTATCTGTCGCCGTCGCCGCGGCGCCCTGCAATTCGCCGTTGATCGCCTCGGCGATGCGGGATGCAGTGGTAAAGTCCGGCGCGCGCAAGGCGAGATTAAGCTGTTGAAGATTATCGAGGGTGTTCGCCACCTCGCGCTCGACCGTGGCACCGCCGGGAATTCGGCCACCTGTCTGGACGCCCTGCGTTACACTCTGGCCGGCACCGGCAGCCTGGTAGCCACCGACGACCACCGGTCCCTGCGCAACGGCATAGACCTCGCCATCAGCGCCCATCAGCGGCGTTACCATCAGCATTCCGCCCGTCAGCGCCTTGGCATCACCCAGCGATGACACCTGAACGTCGATCGGCACACCTTGTCGCGCGAAGGCCGGCAAGCTGGCGGTGACGACGACCGCGGCGGTATTTCGCGTCTGCATCTGCAAACCATTCACATTCACTCCCATCCGTTCGAGCATCGCACTCATGGATTGTTGCGTGAATTGTGAGTTGCGCAGCGTGTCGCCGGTCCCGCCGAGCCCGACCACCAGCCCATATCCCACCAGCTGGTTGGTGCGAACCCCTTCAATCGATACGAGATCGCGCAGGCTGACAGGCGATTGCGCGCGGGCGGGCAGTACGCCGGCGAGTACACCCAGCGCCAGAGCTCCAACAAATTTCGGCATTCTGCCGTTAAAAGCTATCATGACGCACCAATCAGTTTGTCGGCATGTAGTGAACGAGGCTGAGCTGCGAGATCTGCGAGGTCAGCGAATATGATGCCTGCAGTTGCGTCTGAAGGGTGCTGATCTGTGTAGAATCACTGTAGGTATCGGCTTGCACATAGTTCAGGATCTGCGCTTGCGTAGCCGCCGCCGCCGATTGTTGTGCGTCCGATGCCGATGACACTGTCGCCTGCACGCTGCCCAGATTTCCCTGCAGATCCGTCAGTTCTTTTTGCGCGCTCGTCAGTACCGATCCTGCCTGAGTCAGTAGCGCATTTTTGGCGGTGTCGTCGAGCTGCGAAGACGGGGCGCTCAACATGCTGAGCATCGACAGGCCTTTCAGTAGATCGCGAAACGCGGGCTGATTGGCGCTGCTGTCGTACTGCACGGTCTGGTTGGCGCCAATGATGACCTTGGTGGGCTGTCCGTCGGTACTGCCGGTATAAACTCCCCCGGCATAACGCTGTGTCGGATCGGTGTTGGTGTCGGCAAAGACGCTGGCCAGGCCATTTGGCCCACTGATCAGATTGCTGACATCGCTCTGAGTCAGAGGGGCTCCCTTCGCGCTCACTGCGGCACTTAGGACATTTTGTACAATTGAGGACAAGCCGCCGGATGCATCAGCCGGCTTGACCGGTTGCGCGACACTATCGCCTCCGAAAACACCAGTACCGTCGAAACTGGTGTTGAGCAGGCTCATGACCTGGTTGATTGCGCTCGTCGCCTGGCTGCCCACCGCTGACAGGGCTACATCGTCACCAGCCGAGATCCCGTTGGCGGCGTTCACCATCGTCTCAACGGAAGACGACAAACTGGTGAGCGCCGTCTGTGCGGTATCGAGACGCTGCGAGGCGACGGTAAGTTCGGTCTGCAATCCGCTCTGCTGATCCGACTGGCTCTGCAGTTGGTACAACAGTGCCGCCGCGGTCCCCAGCGATGCTTCGGGGTTAGCCTTTCGCCCGGAGGACGTTTCGCCGACCAAGCGGTTGAGTTGCGACTGCATCGAGTTGATCTGGTAACCCATTTGTACTGAAGCGCCAAATGAGCTGATCCGATCCATCATTGGACCCTCCTTAAGCTTGTATGATGCTGAGCAGCGAATTCATCATGCTGGACGCCGTCTGAATGACTTCCGCACTCGCCTGGTAGGTCTGCTGCACAATCAACAGCCGCTGCATCTGGTCATCGATATTCACGCCGGTTTGATTGCTGAGTGCCGTTTGTGCGGCCGTTGCCTGCTGCGTGCGGGAGGTGTTCAGGCTGGTCCAGGTCGAAGAGGCAGCCTGCTGATCGCCGGAGACCTGCGACACGGCATCGCTGAGTGACGCCGCGGTCGGGAGGCCCGCGATAGCCGTCGCCGATTGGGACGACTGCAACGCGTTCACAAAGCCGATAAGAGTTGAATTGTTCGAGGTTGTTCCCTGACTTGCAGCCTGGACACCGGTAGTGATGCGCCACGTCGCGCCGCCCCGGCTCGGGTCGACCATCGAATTGACTGAAATGTTCGCGGCCAGACCGGCGATCGCGGCTGGATTGGTGGTATCGAGTGCCGCTCCGCCTGCCGTGAAGAGGCCGGCCTGCCCGGCAGAAACCGTGGGATCAGCGGTCTGAAACGTACCAATCAGGTTCCCCGCCAGGAGGTCGAGCTGGTCGCTGAAACCGGGCAGCGTCACATCGCGCAATTGCAGATTGGCGGCGATGCTTCCGGACTGCGACATGGCGATCGGTTGCCCGTCCGCGCTCACCTGTGACAACCCGCCGGTAAGCCCGTTTGAGGGATCGGCAGTGACCCGCATGCTGCTGGGGATGACGGGGGTCGCCGTAAACGACAGCGGGTGTACCGAGCCGTCATATAGCGTTGTCCCCCGATCCGTCGTGACCGTAATACCACCGCCGCCGGATTGGTGAACCTGGATCGGGAGCTCGGTCGCCAGATTCGACAAGAGCTGCGATCTCTGATTGATGAAGTTCGCCGTTGATTGACCGGTTGCTTGTGCGACCTGCCGCGCCGTCTCGTTTTGCGCGAGCTGGTTCAAGGTATTGTTGACACTGGCAACACCCACGGCAATCGCCTGATCGGCCTGCTCGCGCTGGGACGAGATACTCCCGCTCAAGCTGTTGAAGGTCTGAGTGAGCGACTGGGCGGCGTTGACGGCGCCCGATTGGGCTGTACCGTCCGCCGGCGTCGCCGAAAGCGTCGTCAGGGCCGTCGTGAATGCCGACAGCTGTGACGAGAGCGACGATGTATCCGAGGGCTGTCCGAGGGCGCTGGTGTAGGCCGCCAATGCGCTCGACATCTGCTGGCTGTAGGCCGCCGAGCCCGAGGCCTGGTTGGCGACCGCTGCCGCAGCGTCGTTCGCCAACACGCTGACCTGCCCGGCCACTACCCCGCTTCCCATCCCATTGCCGAGCAGCTCGGAAAGCTGCAGGTTTTCCTGCGCGTACCCGGGCGTGTTGGCGTTGGCGATGTTGTTGGAGATCAGATTGGTCTGCTGTCCCAGCACGTTGAGCGAAGACAGCGACGTCAACAGCGCACCCTGGATGGACATCGGTCAATCCACTTCTCTAGGCGTTAAGGTGATTGATCGTGTCGAGCATCTGGCTGCTCGTCTGAACGACCATGGCGTTCGACGAGTAGGCACGCTGCGTCTCGATCATGTTGGTGAGCTGTGTCGTGAGATCGACGTTTGACCCTTCCAACGACCCACCCGTTATGGTTCCGGCTGACCCCTGACCGGGGTTGTTGAGCATCGGGGCACCAGACGCGTTTGACAATTTGAACGCATCCCCTGACACCGCCGTCAGGCCATCGGCGTTAGGCACGGTGACAAGGTTGATCTGGTAGATCGGGCGTGTCGTGCCGTTGGAAAATGATGCCGTGACAAGGCCCCCGTTGCCAATCGACACGCCTTGCAGGACACCAAATCCGGCGCCGTTTTGGCCCAGCTGCGTTGTCTGGTACGTGCTGTCCAGCTGGGTCATCCCAGACGCGCTGTTCAACGCACCGATGTTGATCGGCAGGGTCTGGCCGCTCGCCGTGGTAACCGTAAAAGTGCCCGCGGTACCATTGTAGGTGCCCGTGCTCGGTGTCACCGAAGCGAGCGAACCGGCATTTGCGCCGGTAGCGTTAAAAGTCAGGGTCGCGGTACCGATCGGAGTGGTTGGCGTTGTCGAGGCCGAGTCGAAGATGTTCATCGTCCAGGTGTTTGTGTTCGGCGCACCCGCAGTTGCCGCTACCGTGGGGGTGAACTGGAATTGCAGGGACTGCGCGCCCCCCAACGCATCGTAATAGGTCATGGAGCTTGTCGAGGGTGATGGCGGGGTGGCGGCGTACGCGGTCTCGCTCGAGGGCAGATTGGCATTAAAGGTCATCGAGCTCGTCGAGGAACCAGTCGCGCTGAGATTTGATATGTTCACGGTCGCCAGGCTGGACATTGTGCTCGGCGCCGCGACCGGACCAACCGATGTCAGCGGCTGTCCTTGCAGATAATACCCCGCGGCATTGACGAGGTTTCCATTGGCATCCGGCCGAAAGGAGCCGGCGCGGGTCAGCAGGTAATTGCCATCGGTGGCCGTCGAGCTGGGGGTGACAACCATGAAGCCATTGCCGGTGATCGCCAGGTCGGTGTTGACGCCGGTACTTTGCAATTGACCACCGGTCGTCACCTCGACGTTACTCGAGGCCGCGACGCCCCCTGGAGCACTCGTGCCACCAGCGTCCGACCCGAAAACAAGACTCTCGAAATCGGTGTCGGATTGTTTGTATCCCACGGTCGACGCGTTCGCGATGTTGTTCGAGATATTCGACAGGCTGGTTGACTGCGCCGTCAAACCGGAGACGGCAGAGCCGATTGCGGAAAATAGAGACATAACGATCTTCTCCTCAGTAAGGCGATGCTGGTTGGGGTGAGGCCACGGTGGGCGGATGCCCTGACCGGTCCAAGTCGCTGCGCAGCAATGTCACTGCGATCCGGCGATTTCTGGGATCAAGCGGTGTTTGCGGCAGAAGCGGGTCGCTGGCTGCTCGGCCCTCGATTTGAACCACGCGACCGGGAGCCAGGCCATCGCTCTCGAGTGCCCGGCGGACGGCGTTTGCCCGATCGGCCGACAACTCCCAGTTGGAGTAGTTGTTACGCTGGAAGAACTGGCCATCCGTGTGACCGGACAGAACGATGCTGTTCTGGACCGTAGCGAGCACCTCGGCAATCACGGCGAGAATGGCTTTCAGCCGGGGTAGCGGCTCGGAAGCGCCGGGGGCGAACATGGGTTCACCGTCCCGGTCGAATATCTGGATCCGCAATCCTTCGGATGTGATGGTGACATCAACATGCGCCGCGGCGCTGTTCATCTGGCCGGCCGTCATCATCTGCTCAAGCTCAGCCTTGAGCGCTTCGAGCCGCTGCGTTTCGGCGCGGTTGGGCGACGCCGCCGAAGCCTGACTGCTATGGCCCTCTCTGCTCTGATTGTCTTTGGATTTCGCATCTTTGGGGCTCGATGCTCCCCGCGTTGACCTAGAGTCGGCTCCCTCCATGACCGAACGCCCGCCATTCAGCACGCCGTTTCCGGCGGGCATCTCGAATAGCGAGGTGCTGGTAAAGTATTTCGCAATCACCTCGCGATCGTTCGAACTGACCGAAGACAGCAACCACATGATCAGAAAGAACGCCATCATCGCTGTGACGAAATCGGCATACGCGACCTTCCACTGCCCCCCATGCTCATCGTCATGGGCAGCCACGCGCTTTACGATTATGGGGCGGTTCTTGCCGGTCATATCAGGCCCACGGCGGGAGGGTCCTCATGGGACCACGTATGTTGTACATCATCTACATATTTTCGCAAGACTAGAAATCGCTGTCGGATTGCTCTTCATCGTCCTGCTCCTGCAGCACGAGCCGGCCTTCCTCAATCATCTTCTTCGCGGTGCCGATAATCTCAGACTGCGCCTCCTCGATTGATTTCCGGCGCGGAGCGGATTGATTTTCCAGCTCCTCCGTGAGCATTTTCTGAGCTCGTTCAGACATTTGCGAGGTGAAGAGCGCGAGAATTTCCTCGCTGGCGCCAGCCAGTGCAATGGGCAAGCGCTCTGGCGGGACCTCGGCGATCAGCAGCCCGAAGGTGCCCGGCTCGATTCGGCGCAGATCTTCAAATGTGAACATGATGCGCCGAATGCGCGCTGCTGCCTGAGGCTCTTTTTCCTCGATAGCGCTGAGAATGCGATCGACCACATCCTGCTCGGAACGGTTCAGCATCTCCGCCACGATCGACGTGCTGTCGCGTTCGTAAGCGCGTCCGAGCACGCTGGTAAATTCGCGCTTTAGAGCATCCTCGATATCCATGAGCACCGGTCGCTGAACGCTGGTGAGACGCACCATGCGCAGCGAAATATCGTTGGCTGCCTTGGTGGGCAGCAGTCGCAGCACCTTTGCCGCGTGCTGCGCCGGCAGGCGCGACAGTATCACCGCCGCGGTCTGCGGATATTCGTTGCGCAGATAACCAGAGAGCGTCTGCGGCTGAATATGCGACAGCTTATCCCAGATGTTCCTGCCATTGGGGCCTTTAGCCTCATCCATGATCTCGGCCACCTTCTCCGGCGGCAGGAACCGGCTAAGCAACTTCTCGGCCGCCTCATAGCCGCCGATAAGGCTACAGCTGTGACCTATCTGGGCGATAAACTCTTCGATCACCTCCTCCACCGTATCGATGTCCGTCCGTCCGAGCTTTGCCATTGCCGCGCCGAGCCGACGAATTTCGTCCTCACTCATCTGCGAGAGGAGCCGCTCCGATCTGTCATCATCGAGAGCCATAATGATGATTGCTGCTCTTTCGCAGTAAATCGAGCGTGGCGGCGCGGCCGGGACTGCATTTGCCTTTAGCGGCGACAAACCACGTTTCATCTCGGTCGCGATCATCCGGCGAAACTCCTCACCAGGGAGCCAGCGACCAGTTCCCAGCCGCTAACAAGGACAAAGAAAATCAGCTTAAACGGCAGGCTCACAACAACCGGCGGCAGCATCATCATGCCCATGCCCATCAGAATGGCCGACACGGCCATGTCGATGACGAGGAATGGCAGGAACAGCAGGAACCCGATCTGAAAGGCCTTCGACAATTCGCTTGTCACAAAGGCCGAGCAAAGAATGTGCAGCGGCATGGCGGTTCGGGTAGCGCGAGCGACGGAACCTGGTTTGGCCGGATGTGTGGCCGTGATCGACTGACTTTCCGTCGCGGTATCATGGTCAGTGGCCGCATGCTCCGGCGGCTTCCAGCCTGCCAGATCGATAAACAGAGCCAGGTCTTTATCGTTGGTGTTGGCTTCCATAAAGCTGCGAAACGGCCTTACGCCGCGATCCAGTGCCTGTTCTTCGGTGATGGCGCCGTTCATCAGCGGCTGCAGTGCATCGTGGTAGGCTGCTTCAAATGACGGCGCCATGATCGTTCCGGTCAGGATGAGCGCCAGGCTCATGATTACGGTGTTGGGCGGCGTCTGCTGCAGCCCAAGAGCAGTCCGCAGCAGCGACAATACGATGACCAACCGGGTGAATGATGTTCCGATCATCAGCAGGCCGGGCGCGATCGCAAGGACGCTGGTCAGCGCCAGAATGCCGACGACGTTGGTGGTAAAACTTTCACCACCGGTCGGCGCGATGTTGAGCGAGACGCTTTGCGCCGCGGCCGGCCCCGCTGTCCACAGGAGGAGCAGAGCGCTTGGAACGGCGTAGTGCAGCCCGCGTCCGAGGAGGTTTGACATTCTGTCAGTTCCTCTGCGCGATCTAGCCGATATTGGCCGAGGCGATTTCAGAGAGCGAAACCGCGAGTCGCCCCTCATCGGTCAACTGCACTTCACCGCGAGCGACCAGTCGCTTGTTGACATAGATGTCCACGAGTTCGCCGACCTTTTTGTCGACCTCGACAACAGAGCCGCGGCTAAGCGCATAGAGCTTGCCGAGCTGGATCGTCTTTTCACCCAGGACGACCGTCAGCGTTACGGGAATATCCATCATAGAGGCCAGCCGATCATCGGCCAGCACCAGACCTGAATCAGGCATCGGTTTCGTCCTTTCGCAATGTGGTGTTCATGAGCACGTCAGTCACTTTGCGCAGCAATATCTCCGGTTCATAGAGCAACCCGCCCCCGGTCCAGCTGATATCCGCCTTATAGGGCGGATAGTCGGGGGTCGGCCGCAGCCTCAAGCGCATGGAACTCGCGGGAGGAATGCCTTGCGCGGAGGTAGCTGCGATGGTTTCCGCCGACGCCCGCACGGTGATCTCCTCCGGAGCGCGGTCCGTAAGGGCCTGCTCGATCAGAGCCAGTACTTCAGCGCCAATCGCATGCGCCATAAGCGCGGGGAACAGCAGATCGAGCGCTGCCCCGATCGCCTCACGCGTTTGCCGAGCCAATGTCAGGTAATCAGCGCTGCGCGCGGCCAGAAGCTGGGCCAGCCCGTGCGAGATGGTGTTGCATGCAGTCAGCTCGTCGAGCTTGATGCGCCATTCCGTTGTATCCTTGGCCCATTCCGCGCGGGTCCGCGCCTCGGCCTCGGCAAAGCCCTCGGCATGCCCGGATTGCTGCCCGGCGGCAAAGCCTTCTTGGTAGCCGGCTTGACGCATGGCGCCCAGGGCGTCGATCTCCCCTGGAACCGCGCAGGGCCGGAGGGCTTCGATAGGTGGTGGGACGAACCGGCGGATCACGGCACACCTGCGAGCCAGGAGCGGAGCGTTGCCGCAGCCTCATCCGGCCGCGTATCGATCAGCTCGAACAGCTTCGCGAGAGTTGGCTGAGTGGCGTGCGCCTCGCCGGCGCTGTTGGTTAACATCGCCGGGCTCGCCGCGGGAGTACCGTCGGCACCCGGTGCGGCAAGCTGGCTGAATACAGGCGGCGCCTGGGCGATCGCGGGAGTCGCCTGGGCGGCGGCGAGCGGCAGGGGTTGCGGCGACGTCGAGCCCGGTAAACCAAGCGGTATTGCTTCAGCGTCACGCGCCACAAGAGCTTGGCCACCGCTCTTACGTGAGCGCAGCAGGACGAACGCGCCGGCCGCGACGAGAACAAGCAGTACCCCCCCCGCAACGATCCATACGATCGGCAACTGCGCCGTCTGGCCAGCGTCGGCATCGGCGCTCGTCCCTGTCGCCGGCTCTGGCACGAACCGCATTGTTTCAACGGTCACGCGGTCGCCGCGATTGGCATCGAACCCGACCGCCGACTGGATCAGTTCCGCCAGACGGGCGAGTTCCTCATGCGGCCGGGGCTGATACTGCCCCTTGTCGTCCACGACACCGTCGACCACAACCGCGATTGTCATGCGCTTCAGGTCGCCTGCCTCGCGGATTCGCTCGCTTTTAACCGAGCTGATCTCGTAATTGATGGTCTGCCCGTTACGGGTATTGCTCGCCGTGGTTTTGCCCGCGTCGCCCGGTGGCTGCGCCGCGGCCGCCTGGTTCGGCAAGTTCTGGCTGACCGAGACGGGGTCCTGCCCCTTGCTTTCGGTCGTCGTATCCTGATCCGATTGCGTCTGCTTCGAGCGCTCCACCTGTGACAGCGGGTCGAATTTTTCTTCGCGGGCGACCTCGCGTGAGTTGTCCAATTCCACCGCCGCCGCGACCCGCACCTTGTTGTGCCCGATCAGCGGTTCGAGAAGTGCTGTCACGGTATCTTGCAATTTGTGCTCGCGCGCGCCTTTGAGCTCCGTCAGCCGCCCGGATTCGGCGCCCTCGGAATCGTCGGCGCCGATCACCACCCCCGTGGGGTCGAGCACCGAAACGCTTTCGGCCGCCATCCCCGGCACCGCGCCGGCAACCAGCAGCCGGATCGCCGCAGCCTGTGGCGTCCCGAGCCGTCCCGGACCGGCCATCGTCACCACCACCGACGCTGTTGGCTTCGGCGTATCGCGGGCGAAAGATTCGCGCTCGGGCAATACGATGTGCACCCGTGCGGTATGCACGCTGCCCAGCGTCACAATGGAGCGGGCCAATTCACCCTCCAACGCTCGCAGTCGCTGGATGCGTTGCATGAACGAGGTCATGTTCATCGGCGATTGCTGATCCAGCAGATCGTAGCCGGCGCCGCTCTGGCGAGGGAGACCCGCGCCGGCGAGATCCATGCGGACGCGTGCCACCTGCGAGGCCGGAACCGAAATCGCGGTGCCATCACCCTTGACTTCAAACGGGATCTTCAGCTCGTCCAGCTTTTGACCTATTTTCGCAATGTCGGTTGGATCCAGATCGGCATAGAGGACGCGTTTTGGCTCAACGGAGAAGTTGGCGACGAGACCCAGGAACGATATTGTCGCAACGAGAACTATCCCTAGAGCAGCGATTTTCGCATACCCCAATCGCGCGATCGTATGCTTCAGGCCCGTCAGCAGATCCATTGGCTACCACTGCTTTCTGCAGGAGTGACGCACCGCAAAACCTGCGGCGTTCGGATGCTGAATATCTCATCTTTTCGCTGGCGTCAATTCGCAAAATTTGCTAGATCAAATTCGCACCGGAGAAGACCGGGCGCGCGGCTGCCCCAAAACGGTGGTCGAGCAGCGCACTCACTGTAGAAGGCAGACCATATGTCCAGTACCAAGGCCGAAGCGTCTGATGGGCCGCCCCCAAAAAAAGGCGGCAAGAAGAAGTTGATTATTTTCGCAGCAATTGCGCTGCTGCTCGGCGGCGCCGGCGGCGGTGCCTATTTTTTCGCTCCGGGCCTGTTTGGAAAGCAGCCAGTTTCGCAGGAAGCGAGCAAAGCAGAGCTGCCGGCGCCAAAGCCCGTCTTCGTCGAGCTGCCGGAAATGTCGCTCTCGCTCCCCAACGGTAGCCAGGCGCGCCAGCTCAGGATCAAGATTGCGCTGGAGCTGATCGCGAAAGGGCCCGAGGCGCCACAACCGCAAGTGCTGTCGCCGAAGGTTTATGATGCCCTGCTCACCTACTTACGCACGCTGACCGATTCCGAGGTGCAAGGCTCGTTGGCAATCGATCGGATCCGCGGCGACCTGTTTCGTCGGCTCGAGTTGCTCCTCGGCCCGAATGTTGTTCGCGACGTGCTGATCACCAGCCTGGTCACAGCCTGAGGGTTGACGTGATGATGCAAGACAGCACCGACGACGAAATGGCCGCAGCTGGCTGGGGTGAAACCGAACGCGCCCTCGATCAAAGCGACATCGACAACCTGTTTGGCGATGCCGCGGTCGAGTCCGATGTTGGCCAGAAACGCCGAGGCTTTGAGGCGCTCATCACTAATGTGGTTTCCGGCATCGACCGGATGCCGATGCTGAACATCATGATCGACCGGCTGGCTCAGGCCATGACGGTCAGCATGCGCGGGTTCACCGGCGACAATGCCGATGTCAGCATCGACCGCTTGAACGCCTGCCGGCTTAAAGACTTCATCGATGCTGTCTCGCTACCCGCAATGATAGCAATCCTTCGCGTCGATCCCTGGGAAGGTTATTGCCTGGCGGCGCTTGATCCCCGCCTGATCACCACCGCGATGGACGTGCTGCTTGGCGGCCGCCGTAACCGCGAGGTGCCGATCGAAGGCCGGCCCTATACAGCCATCGAGCGCGCGTTTATCGAACGCCTCACCAACGAAGTCATCGCCACCGACTTGAAGCAGGCGTTCGAAATTATCGGCGATTGCGACTTTGTCCTGGAGCGCCTCGAAACCACACCGTCCTACGCCGCGGTTACCAAGCAATCCGCGGCCGCGATCAGCTTTCGAGCAGAGGTCGCGATGGGCCAGCGCGGCGGCCACATCGACTTTCTGATCCCCTACTCCACGTTCGATCCGGTGCGCGAGCAACTGCTGCAGGAATTTGCTGGCAAAAAGCATGGCGGTGACCCGGCCTGGCGTTCACACCTGTCCACCGTCCTTCCTTATGCCGAGGTCGGTCTGCAGGCAGTCATCGAGGAACGTCCGATCTCGACCACCGAAGTCATGAGCTGGAAGCCGGGTTCTCGCCTGCTGCTTGAACGGCGGCAGGACGAGCAGATCGACGTGTTCTGCAATGAGCTTCTGGTACTGCGTGCCGCGATGGCCGAGAAGGAGGGGCGCCTTGCGCTGCACGTCAGCGAATGCCGCTTTGCCAAGGACTGGCCGGTCTAAGCGACATCGGCCGCATCGAATTTTCCGAGGTACGGATATGAAATTCCGCCTATTGGCCACGCCAGCGCTCGTCGCCGGCGCCATCGCCCTGATCGCCCTGCCCAATATTGGGCGGGCGCAGGAAGCCGTGACAGTGCCGGCGCCCCCACCCGCAAAGCACACCGAGTCACGCCCCCCGGATATGCCACCCGAGGACTATTCGCAGGATGCCCGGCTGGTCGACGCGCTGAGCCGCAGTAAGGAAGCCCTCGAGCGCCGCGAGCACGAACTCGATCAGCGTGACGCGCAGGTCGCCGCCGCCGAGCAATTGGCGCGCCGCGAAATCGGGCAACTCTCCAGTCTGCGCGCCGAGGTGCAGAAAATGGTGGACCAGCAGACCAAGGAAGCCAATGCCGAGCGGGACAAGCTGGCGGGCCTGTTTTCCAACATGAAACCGGTCCAGGCTGCGGCCATCCTCGGAAAGCTCGACATCCCCAAGGCCGCCGCGATCATGCGTCGCCTTGATACGCGCATGGCTGGCCCTGTTTTGGCCGCCATGGACCCCGCGGTTGCCGCCGGCGTAACGGTCGAGTTGCAACGCGCGCATGCGCCGTTCCAGAACTAACCAGGCATCGCAGCATTCTGGGACGGAAGGCGATTAGCGCGCGGTGGCAACAATGCCGCCGCGTGACAACCCATCAGGCGCACGAATGCCCATAACGGGTTGACCTCTCCAACATCATTGTAAAAGCACGCCGCCAAGCCGATCGTCCGGACCGCGCGATCGCGCCGACAATCACATCGATCGATCGCGATCGCGCTAACGAGTTGTGCGCTGTTATCCGACGCTGGGCGTTCCACCCATAAATTTTCGCAACCCTTCCAGCGGCTGCGTGCAGCTTCCACATGCGTAGAACGGACCGGCGCGCTAAGGCGCTTCGGACGCGGGCTCCTGCCGGCCGGCACGCGACCAGACCACGCTGATTATCTTTGCCGCCACCTCGAAATACTCCTGTGGGATCACCGAACCGATCTCAACTGAGGCGTACAGGGCCCGCGCCAGCGACACATTCTCGACGATCGCGACCTGGTGCGCAAAAGCGATCTCGCGGATCTTCTGCGCCATCAGATCGGCTCCCTTGGCAACGACGACCGGTGCCGGGTCCTTGCCGCGTTCGTAACGCAGCGCCACGGCGAAATGCGTCGGGTTGGTGACAATGACCGTGGCTTCCGGCACTTCCAGCAGCATGCGATTGCGCAGCCGCTGGTGACGTATCTTGCGCTGCCGCAGCTTGGTGTGCGGATCGCCATCGGTCGATCGCAGCTCTTCCCGCATTTCGTGGAAGCTCATGCGCAGCCGGCGACGATACGACCAATGCTGATACGGCACATCGATGCCGGCGATGATGGTCGCGACGATCGTCACCACACCGAGGATCGCCAACACGGCATTCCGCATCATCTCGGGCAACACACCGATATCCGCCATGACCAGCCCGACCGAGTTGGCATAGATCGGTCGCGCCACAAGCCAGCAGGTACCAGCGATGGCAGCCATTTTCGCAAGACTTTTCAGAAATTCGACAAGCGCCCTCTGGCCCAGGATCCGCTTGATACCGCCGCGCGGTGACACATGCGACAGTTTGGGAGCGATGCGCTTGGTGGAGATCACCAGCGCGTTCTGGAACAGATAGGGTAAAAAAGCGCCAGCCACCATCAGGCCGAAAACCGGCGCGAGGGCAATTCCAAGCGCCTTCATCGCAGCGCCGAATGCCGCCTGCAGCCCTTGCGGAGTACCGTCGATATAGGCCTCCGGCTGATCCAGCAGGGGCAGGAGGATCTCGCCGATTTGCCGCAGCGCCGGGCCGGCCGTGAGCATGACGGCCAATAAGGTACCGAAATACACGCCCGCGACGGCCCCCTCGCGGGAGACGGCGACATCGCCATCCTGCCGCGCCTGCTTGAGCCGCTGCTCGCTGGCATCGAGAGTTTTTTCGCCGCTCTCGGATTCGCCTTCGGCCATTAGCCGGTCTCCGCCTTATCGCAGAAGCTGACTGAGATCCGACCACTCACCCAATGCCGGGTCCAGAATCGCGGGCACCGTCGCGGCCAGCAGATAAAGCCCAAGCGCCACCAGTAAAGGATTGGCGATCATGAACACCGGGATTGCCGGCAGCGCGCGGTTGGCCGCGGCCAGCGACGCGTTGAACAGCAAGGCGAGGACCAGGAATGGCAACGAAATTTGGGCAGCGAGTCGCAGCGCGCGCGCCCCAGAGCCGACCAGCACCGTGGCACTGGCGGTCGGATTGGGAAATTCCGCCGGTGGCAGAAGATGGTAGCTCTCGATCAGACCGCGCAGAATTGTGTGGTGTGCCCCAGATGCAAAGAGGATCGCTACCACGCCGGCATAAAGCGCGGCACCGACAGTCATTGACTGATCGATTGCCAGACCGGCGGCAAAGATGTTCGACAGATTGATGGTCTGACTGATGATCTGTCCGGCCGACTGCACCGCCGAGATCAGCGTGCGACACAGCGCACCCAGCACCGCACCAGATACGGCTTCGGCCACGACACCATAACCAAGGCCGAGCGCTGTTGGCGGTACGGCCGGCATGTTATCGATCGCCGACGCGACCGTCACGGCAATCGCCAGGCCCGCCAGCAAACGTATGCGTCCCGGTATTGCTGGCTCGCCAAACCCCGGCAACAGCATCATTGCCGCCGTGATCCGAACAAACACCAACAACACCCGATACACTTCCAGTGATGCCCAGCTGGACAGCGTCAGGTGCGCCATCTCAGATCTGCTCGACGGTACGCAGGCGGCTGGTCGGATGCACCTCGGCGTGCGAGATGATGGAGATGGTCGGATTGATCCGCTCGATCAAAGCCCGCACGAACGGCCGGGCCTCGGCGCTGGTAAGAACGGCGGGCCAGACGCCGCGCGACGACGCCATGGCGATTTTCGCACGAACAGCCTGAACGAATTCCTGGGTGCGCGTTGGCGGCAGCACAAACGAGCGCTGTTCGCCGTCGACGATAATCGCCTCATTGATCTCGCGCTCCCACTCCGGAGACAGCGGCATAACGGCGATAAACCCGTCGCCACCCATCAGGGACTTACAGATCTGCATCGCCAGGCGGACGCGCACGTGCTCGATCATCAGCCGCACGTTACGGGTGTGGCTCGCAGCCTCGTGAATGGATTCGAGCACCAGCGGAAGGTGACGGATCGACACGCGCTCCGCCAACAACCCGGCGAGGATCTTCTGCACCGTGCTCATCGGCACCAGCGCCGGAACGAGGTCCTGCGCGAGCTTCTGCTGGTCCGGAGCGAGCCCAGCCAGCAATTTCTGCGTCGCGGCATAGGACATCAACTGGCTCATATTGGCCTTGACCGTTTCCGACAGGTGGGTTGTCAGGATGGTTTCGGCATCGACTACCGTCAGCCCTTGCGCCACCGCCGTCTGTCGGAGCCCGGGATCAATCCAGCGGGCCGGGATCTGGAACGAAGGCTCGCGCGTATCTTGCCCCTGCACGCCAATCCCGCGCCCTTCAGGCGAGAACGCCAGCAGCTTGTTCAGCATCATGGTCTCGCGTGCTACCTCGACTCCCTGGATTTCCAGTGAGTACTCGCCGGCCGCCAGATCCATGTTGTCCTTGATCCGCACCGCGGGGAGAAGAAACCCGTAATCGAGCGCGATGGCTCGCCGCAGTTTGCGGATCTTTTCGGTCAGCCCGCCATTGGGTCCTGACGCGAGGGGCACCAGCGCCATACCCAGTTCGATGCGAATGTCATCGACGTGCATCAGTTCGCCAAGTGGCTCTTCCTGCGGGCCCCCAACCTTCTCCTCGCTGCGCGCGGCTGCGGCCGCGGCGGCATCGCGCCGCTCTGCCGCGCGTCGCGACAGGATCGCGGCGCCGATGGTCGCCGCCGACAAGCCGGCAAATGGCAGAAACGGCAATCCGGGCAGGAAGGCGAACAATCCCGCCAACCCGGCGGCCAGAAACAGCGGCTTTGCGTGGTTGCCCAACTGTCCGATGAAAGCTCGATCGGTTGACCCGCGCAACGACCCCTTGGACACCAGCATGCCGGCCCCGAGGCTGACAATCAGTGCTGGGATCTGGCTGACAATACCGTCGCCAATGGTCAGCGTCGTGTAGAAGGTGGCAGCCTGTCCGACACCAAGACCGTGGCGCAGCGTTCCGATGACAATGCCGCCGATCGCGTTGACCAGCGTGACGATGATGGCGGCAATCGCGTCGCCGCGAACAAATTTCGAGGCACCATCCATGGCGCCGTAAAAGCTGCTCTCTTCTTCCAGCTCACGCCGGCGACGGCGCGCTTCGATATCATTGATCGAGCCCGCGGAAAGCTCGGCGTCGATCGCCATCTGCTTACCGGGCATCGCATCGAGCGAGAAGCGCGCCGCGACCTCGGCGATGCGGCCGGCACCCTTCGTGATGACCATGAAATTGATCACGATCAGGATCGCGAAGACGACCACGCCGATAACGAAGTCGCCGCCTACGACAAACGCAGCGAAGCCATTGATCACCGAACCCGCGGCCTGCAGCCCCTTATGACCGTTGGTCAGGATGAGCCGGGTTGTCGCCAGGTTGAGCGCCAGGCGCAGCATCGTCGCGATCAGCAGAACTGTCGGAAAGCTCGAGAAATCCAGCGGCTTGTCGATCCAGATGGCCACCATCAAGATAAGGACCGACAGGGTGATCGACGCCGACAATCCGACATCGACGATCACCGTTGGCATCGGCAGTACCAACACCGCCACCAAGGTGACAATACCGGCCGCAAACAAGAGATCCTGGTGGCGAAACACACTTGCGACGATGTCGAGTAGGCGCCGCGGCTGGGCGGCCTGTGCGACGTCGGACATCGTCTAAATCCCCGCTATGATCTGGACGATCTGGTCCATGTACGCGCGCAACGAGGCGAACCCCAACGGCAGAAACAACACCAGCGCTACCAGCGTGACGAGTATCTTGGGTACGTTCGCCAGGGTCATCTCATGAATTTGGGTCATCGCCTGCAATACGCTGATGACGAGGCCGGTAATCAGCGCAGCGGCAAGCTCCGGACCGGCTACCTGAAGCACGGTGTAGAACCCGCTGCGCATGATCTCGATGACATCGCTTTCGTTCATCGCCCGGACTCTCAGATATTCATATGCATGATGTCGTTGTACGCGGACAGGACTTTGTCACGGACCGCGACAACGGCTTGCATCGTCACCTCCGCAACGCTGAGCGCCTGAACGACGGCTTGAGTGTCGGTCTTTCCGGCGATGCCGCTGGCAGTCACCTGCTCCGCCTGACGCAGGTTCTGCAATGCCGAGTGAGCGGCATTGCTGATCATCGAGGTGAAGTCAGGTCCGGCAACATTGGCCGGTGACGTTGCTTGAAACGTGGCGGCGATTTGGGTCGCCATGCCGATCGGTGAGATCGCCGTCATGATTTTATGCCTTCAGCATATCGATGGTTTTAGAAATCATGCTGCGCGCCTGCCCTAACATCGCAAGGTTGGCCTCGTACGAGCGCTCTGCCTCACGCATGTCCGCGACCTCAACGAGTTCAGAGACATTCGGAAGCGTCACGTACCCTTTCGCATCGGCAGCAGGATGCGAGGGATCGTAGCTCGTGCGGAACGGCGTATGATCGACGCCGAACTTCACCGGCTGCACCACTGGTGCACCGGTGCTTTTATCGATTGTCTCCGCGAAGGTCAGGGTCTTGCGCTGATAGGGTAAGCCGCCCGGCACCGCCGCAGTTGAATTTGCATTGGCCAGGTTTTCCGAAACCAGCCGCATCCGGACCGATTGCGAACGCATTGCCGACGCGGCGGTTTCCATCGCCTGCGCGAACGGGCCTTGCGAGGAGATGGGCGAAATTGAGCTCATTTATCGATGCTCATCTTCATGATGGATACGCTTTTCGCATAAGCAGCGGTAACGAGAGCAAACGCGTTCGCGTTATCCGATGATTTGACCATCTGCTCTTCCAGCGACACGTGATTGTGGTCCGGCTTTTCGCCATCGGACGCCTTTGCCGAGATCATCGGGTCTGGCGTGGTCGCCGCGCTGCCCACCAGGTGGGCCGCGCTGGTTTGCACCATCGCCAACCGGCCGTCCGACCCGACCCCGCCGCTGCTTTGTGCGGCCAGCGCGGAAGCGAAGGAAAACGGCTTAAGGTCGCGCGACACATAACTCGGCGTGTCCGCGTTCGCGATGTTGCGTGCGATAACGCTCTGCCGTTCGGCGAGGTACTGCAACCGTGCATCGGCGACACGAAATAGGCTGATGCTTTCCAGCATGTTCGAAATCGCAGTTCTTGCGAGTTGATCCGTGCGGAGCGAGGTACCACGCACACACGGTTTTGTCTACATATTTTCGCAAAGCCGCGGAGCTAGTTCATCATTGCATATCGTTCCGATTTTACCTATTGTTTCGCATCCTCGCAAGATATAGGTCGCGCATGTACATCGATTTTGGCGACTTGCCCGCATATCTTCGGCGGATCCCGCGGGTTGAGCGGTCTGGCACGCTGGAATCGGTGCGCGGCGCGGCGCTCACAGTGACGGGCTTCGGCTCGTCGGCGAGCGTTGGCGATCGGGTCGCAATCGCATTGGCGAGCGGCCGGCTGGCCGGGGAGGTCGTTGCCTTTGCCGGAGACCGCGTCACCGTTATGCCGGAGGGGCGCGCCGACGGGCTCTCATCGGGCGCCAAGGTTGTGCTGGTTGAGGCTCCATCGCTCTATCCCTGCGCCGCCTGGCTGGGACGGATCGTAGATGGGCTCGGCCAACCCGTCGACGGCGGCGGGCCCCTGCCCCAGGGTTCGACGCGCATGCAGTTGCGCAATGCGGCACCTCCAGCTTTTGAGCGGCGCCTGATGGGTGAGCGGCTTGAGACGGGGCTCCGCGCGCTGGATTGCTTCATTCCGCTGTGCCGTGGTCAGCGAATGGGCGTGTTCGCCGCCTCTGGTGTCGGAAAATCGACGCTGATGGGAATGCTTGCCCGGTTTGTCGCGGCGGACGTCATCGTCGTCGGTCTGATCGGCGAGCGTGGCCGTGAAGTGCGCGAGTTCCTCGACGTGACATTGGGCGACGCGGCGCGGACCCGCACAGTTGTCGTGGTTGCCACCTCCGATCAGCCGGCTTTGGCACGGCGACGCGCGGCCCAGGCTACGCTGACCATCGCAGAGTGGTTCCGCGGCCAGGGAAAGCAGGTGCTCTGCCTGCTTGATAGCGTGACGCGTCTTGCGCATGCGCAACGCGAAATCGGGCTCGCCGCTGGCGAACCGGCGACGGCGCGCTCCTACACGCCATCGGTATTTACCGAGCTACCCGCCCTGATGGAGCGTGCCGGACCGGGGAGCGGCGACGAGGGCGATATCACTGGTGTCTTTACCGTTCTTGTCGACGGCGACGATCACGACGAGCCGGTTGCCGATGCGGTGCGCGGGATTCTCGATGGTCATCTCGTCCTCGACCGGAAGATCGGCGAAGCCGGGCGCTGGCCGGCCATCAACATCCTGCGATCAGTCAGCCGCGCCCTGCCCCGCTGCCACTCCGACGAGGAAAACCGGCTATTGGCGCAAGCCCGCCGGCTCCTCGGTGCCTACGACAATATGGAGGAGATGATCCGGCTGGGGGCCTATCGGGCCGGTTCCGATCCGCTGGTCGACCAGGCAATCGAGACGCATCCGGCATTCGAGACACTGTTGCGCCAGGGCGTCGACGAACGCTCCTCCGCGACGGAGGCCTTTGCCGAACTGGCGAGGGTGCTGGGTACTGCCTGAGGCGTGGAGCGATGGCCGCCCGTGCGCAAGTCGCGCGGGATCAGCCCTGCGAGAAGGCCGTGCTAAGGATCAGGGCGGCCGTTGACTGGTTCGAGATCGAACTGGTCGCCGAGGCTGCCGGCAAGGTCAGGTTGATGACCTTGCTTGAGCCAAAACTATCCAACAGCGTAGCGGCGGTGGCCGCGGGGGTTTGCGTTGTTTCGTTGCTCATCGCCATATAGCGCGTGAGCAGCTTCGACAGCTTGGTCGGGTTCTGAAAATCGCTGATCTTAATCCGCTGGCCGTAAACCTGGGCCTGCTGCGTGATATCGAGAGCGCCAAACGCGACCGGCAGACCAAGCACGGTCTGGATCACATTGGCGAGCGGCTTGTCGGCGATCACCTGGTTCCAATTGGTAATCGTCGGCAATTGCTGTTTCGCATAGCGCGCCTGCCGCAAGGCATTCGACTGATTGCCGGCGACGACCTCGAGCTGGGCTTCGAGATACTTGCTGACGACCGACTGGATGAATGAGGACGACGTGACCGCCGGGCCACCCGACGCCGGCACGGCTTGCGACCCCGCCACGGTGTTGGTCGGGGCCGACGCGGTCACCGGGTCGCTGCCGGTGTTCAGTGTATTGGAGGAGAACGCGTAATTCGCCGCGGTGCCCCGCCCCAGCGCGTCGCTGAATTCCAAATAATTGCCGGTGACGCTAACGGTAATATTCGACTTGTTGCCGTCAGCGTGGCGGAAAGCGGTCTGAAGGGTCGATGCCACATCCTGGATTGTCGTGGCGTGAGTCAGATCGACGTAACTGACCGAGACGCCGCCAAATGTCCCGCTGAAATTCGCAAAATTGCTGTTGGTCGAGAGGTTCCCAATATCGACCGTGGCGCTAGACGGCGTGGCGCGCGTCGCGGGGGTGGTGGTGCCGCCGTAGTTGAAGGCTCTCGCAATCTGGATGTACTCGGGGCTGACCATCTGAGCCGCGAAGGAATTGGACTTGCTCGTATCTGAGTTCAGCACCTTTTCCATCAGCGCCGTCAGGCCGTTCTCGGACGTCAGGCCATAGGCGGTCAGCACGAAATCCTGCAGTCGCGGATCTGACAGAAGCGCGTGGGCGGTTGTCGCTTTCGGCGCGTTTTGCTCGAAATATTTGATCTGTTGCTGAACGATTGGGTCGTTCTCGAGCGCGGGGAAGTCCGATGGAGTCTTCGTTTGCAAGATGGTCCAGCCGGCGACGCCGGTCGGGAGACCAAGCGATGTGAGCAACGGATCCATCGGAATTTTCCTGCCGCGTTAACGGGAACGGTCAGCCGCCGCCAGAGGGTCTGGCGTGGCCCGAGCGTCGCCACTCGTGCGGATTGACGTCGAGCAATTGCGCTTCATAGGAGATCAGCGGCTGCAGCAAGGCTAATGCCTTGTAGTAGTCACCGCTCTCGACGTGGTTGTCGGCGCGATCGAGCGTCTCCAGGTTTTCCGGGCGCATATACGCTTCGCGCAGTTGCGCCAGCAACTCCTTGTAAGTTCGCATCAGAGCCGCGGATGGCGGCGGCTGCATCAACATCGATTGGATGGTGAAGTACAGCCTGCGGGTCGGCGTATTGGCATCCGCCTCGCGCAGCACCGATTTTTCACGCATGACATGAACAAAGTTGCGAATGACCAGGGACGTTCGAAACTCGCCATTCACCAGCACCGCACCGTTAACGATAAAGCTTTCATGTGCTGCCAGTTTAAGCTTGAGGGGCATCGATCCGCCTCCCAGGCCGAAGCCCTTGCATGATGATGTGGTTGATATCGACCAACCCGCGAGGGGACGCGTCACTGCTCTGGACCCGGTCGGTTTCGCGACCAACCCAGATTGCGAGGCTGATCAAATGCGCCCTTACATTGCCCGGCAGCTCGTTGCCATCATCGGCAAGGTCGGCGGCCAGGGTTTGCCACAACAGACGATTGTCATGCATGGCCTTGATCTTCTGAGCGAAATGAACCTCAGGATCGCACGCTGCCTCGAGCGCGGCCGTAACCTGTTCGAAGACCCGGCATTCGATCTCGCGTGGGCTTTCGGTGGTACGGATAATAGTCCCATAGGCGCTGGCGGCGCCATTTGGACGGACGAATTGCGAAGGGAACTGAAGCTGTTGCATCTAACGGGCTTTCTTCCACGTTGAGCGATTTAGTTACACGCTGGCGTGTTCTGCGCCGCAGAGGACGGGGCCGGCCTCGAATGACCGGCCCGCGCCGACTTAGCCAAAGAGCTTCAGAAGCATCTGGGGCGCCTGGTTGGCGATGCTGAGCGCCTGAGTGCCGAGCTGCTGCTGGGTCTGCAACGCGCTCAACTTGGCCGATTCCTGCGTCATGTCGGCATCGACCATGTTGCTGACACCGGTCGACAGCGTGGTCGTCAGGTTGTTCACAAAGGTCTGCTGCGACTGGACATTCTGCTGCACCGCACCAAAGGCGGCAGCCTGGCCCTCGACCGTGGAATTGAACGCATCGATCTGCTTCAGGGCAGTGTCGAGGTTCGTCTGCTGCGTCGCGGGGTTGGCATTGGTGATCGCCGCCGACAGCCCGCCCGCCAGCGTGTAGAACGCAGCGGCCGCCGCGTTGGCGCTGGTGCTCGACAAGTCGGTCGCCGCGCCGGTCGAGATCGTCGGCGACGCGCCGCCGCCCGAATAGTCGTTGTTGGTCGAAGCGACAAAGGTCAGGCCGCTCGGCTGCGAGCTGTCCAGCAGGTTGACGCCGTTGAACGAGGAGCTCTGGATCGTGGCGCCGATCTGATTGACCAGCTGTGTCACCTCGCCCTGAATCGCGGTCTGGTTTTGCGACGTGTCGGTGAATGAGGCAACCTTGGCGCGGATCTGGGACACCAGGCTGGTGATCTGGCCGGCGCCGGCAACGGCGGTGTTGAGGATCGAGTTGGCGTTGCCGAGATCGGTGCTGACCTGATTGAGGCTGGCGATGTTCGACTTCATCGTGGTCGCGATCGTCCAGGACGACGCGTCGTCCTTCGCGGAGGCAACCTTGAGGCCGCTGGAGATCTGGTTTTCGGTGTTGGTCAGCATGTTCTGGGTCGCCTCCAGGCTCTGGAGGGCGGCCATCGAGCCATAGTTCGTCAGAATTGAAGAAGACATTTCACTGCTCCCGTTAGGGGACTGATGGGAGCGCCGTTCTGACGCCAGGGAAATCTGCGAAAGTTTTTTGGTGTTTCGCATCACCGTGATTGGAAGATATGATCGATATCGGCGGATGTAAAGTTCTATTTTCGCAAAAAAGAAGGCATTCTATGCAATGGCATTGATCCGGGCCGCCATGACATGCCGAGTAGCGGCGCCGCCCCGTTGATAGGTGCCCGGATCCGCCACGGCGCTCAGGATCGCCTGCAGCCGTGCCGCGGTTGAATCAAGAACGAGCTTCACCGCCTCAAGGACCACTGCGTTTTCGTTTGCCGCAGCCAGCAAACCGCGCAGCGCCTCGCGCTCCTCGATTGTATGATTTTCGCATAATTCCTGGGGCTGCAGCGCCTGGAACTCGGCGAACGCTGCCTGCTTGGCCGCCGCCGCGTCCGCCAGTTCGGTCAAGGCGCCGCATCGGGCCGCGCGGGTCTCCCGCTCCAGAGCCCGCGCTAGTACCGAAGCCGCGGAATCTAAGGATGATTTTCGTTTCATCTGACGTGTCCCTGTGAGAAGTGCACGTCCGCGTCGCGCAGGGCTTTTTCGATGGCCTTATGCAGCGATTGATCGCCGCCCGGTCCGTTCGTGGAGGCCGCCTGCCCTAACGCCTGATCCATGAACATCTGCCATGTCTCTTCGGATTTGCCCCCTGCAAAGGGCCCAGAGGCTTGATTGGCCGGGCGTGCGCAGTGGATCATCTCCGTCATGAACATAGCCTCGAATTGCTGGGCGACCTTCTTCAGTTGCGCATTGCGAGCCGTCTCCGTCGCACTGCCTTTTGAAATGGACGGAGCTGCAGCGAGCGACGCCATTGACGCAATTTCTTGCATAGTGCCTCCATCTGGGCATGTTCAGTTAATCGATAGATCATTTTTGATATTTTCGCAAGCTTCTCGGGCGAGCGCGGAGCCTCGTGAGACCCGTGCCGCCACTGTAATTTGTAAGATCGTTGCAAAATGTCTGCGTAAATCACAGATTCCCCTCATCGGAGATTTCGCGAGCGAACAGGAGGAGTTTGCATGGCGGCAGGCAAGGCACGGTACCCCCGCGTCGTCGAGGATGATCCCGGACAGGGGGAACTCCTAGCGCCCGCAGCACGAGATGCCGTCGATCCGCCGCGTTTTTCGGTCATCCGCGTAACACCCGACATGGCAGCAAGCCTGTTGGCGGCGAAGCGCGCGGGAAGCACGCGCAATGCCTCGGCGACTGCCTCCTACGCGCAATCGATGCGGGCGGGCGAATGGGTCCTCAACGGCATGCCGATCATCCTGTCGCGCAAGGGCATTTTGCTCGACGGCGTGCAGCGCCTCTATGCCTGCGTCGAGGCCAAGACCGACTTCGTTACGGTGCTGGCCGAGAATATCCCGGATGACACAATCCACACCATCGATCAGCAGCGCCGGCGATCGTTTACCGGGGTGCTCGAGACGCGGGGAATTCCGAAGCCGGCGGCGGTCGCAAGCCTGCTCGCCAAACTGATTCGCTATGAAGACGGCACCCTGACACGCGGCACATCCACACCGCCATGGAGCCGCATGGAGCGGGCGCTCGAGGCAAATCGCGTGGAAATTGATACCGCGGTGAAGTTCAGCTTTGACCACCCTGCCCGGCTGCTGACCGAGTCGATTCGCACGCCATTGAGCTTTATGGGGCTTCAGATCGATCGTGTCGCTATTCGCCGGTTCCTCGATGCCATCGCGCATCCCGACCGTTTCGCCGCGGATGAACCCGGAGCTATGATCCGGCGCCGGCTGATCGAAGGCCGCGAGGACCGGGCTCGGCGTCCAACCGCAAACGTCCTGTTTGCGCTGTGCATCAAGGCGCTCAACGACACGATCGCCGGGACGCGCAGTGACGCCTATGTCTGGAGCGCAAGCAACCGGCAGAACAAAACAGTCGAGGAATTCCCCAAGCTCGACGGATATCGCGGCCTAAAGGACGTCGTTCAATCCGACGCCAGGATCGCGATGAGCGAACGGCTGCAGCAAGAGGCGCAGGCGGCGCTTACCGGCTCCGGCGAGTACACGATGGCGGTGGAAACAATTACCGTGGAGCGCGCCGGGGAATATCTCGCCGCCAATCGCGGTAACCGGAACATCGTGCAGGCGCATGTCGCAGCGATGGCGCGCGACATTGTCAACGGCCGCTGGATGTTCAACGCCCAGCCGATCTGCTTCTCGCGTTCGGGGCGGCTGCTGAACGGTCAACATCGGCTCTCGGCCGTGCTGGAAGCCGGCGAACCAATCGAAGTGCTGGTGATGCGCGGTCTGCCGGAGGAAGCCTTCGAGACCTACGACAAGCAGGCCAAGAAAGCACCCGCGGTCGACCAGATGTTCGACGAGTTCGGGGACAAGGCCATGGTATCGGCGACGGCCGTGTTGTTGTGGCGCCGTGAGTTACGACCCGCCGGCCAGCCACACGCCATGCCGACCGCGGCGGAGATTCGCGACGTCATCCATGCGCATCCGGAGCTCATGCGGTTACGCGGCTTCGCCCGCAAGATGGTCCGCTATGGGCGCGCCTCGGCAATGGCTTACACGGCTTATCGCATCCTGCGCGATGATGCGCGGCTTGGTGCCTTTTTTCTCGATCGCCTCGAGACGGCCGCTAATCTTCCGCGCGGCCACATCATCATTCGGCTGCGCGATCGACTGATCGACCTGCGCAAGGCCGATCAGAATAGCCAGATCGACGAAATCCTGGCCGCATGGGAGAAGTTCAAAAAGCGGCCGGGCATCCCGATCGAGGAGCCGGCGATGGCCAGCTGAAGTCTCGTTCGATAGCCCGCACAGCTTCGCCGTGGCGGCCGACCGCGCTTCTCCGCAGGGCGGCGCCGGTTTTCAAGGCGCGATACTCATATGTCAGCCGGCGCCCGTCCGGCGAGCTACGAGGGCGACGCAGCAGCCTGCAAAGCCGCGATGTCCAGCTTGTTCATCTTGAGCATTGCCTGCATCACCCGGCCCGACGCCGCCCGATCCGGTTGCTTCAGCAAGTCGAACAGCACCGTTGGCACGATCTGCCATGACACCCCGAACCGGTCCTTGAGCCAGCCGCAACGGCCGGGCTGTGCCCCGGTCGATAGCTTCTCCCAAAGCTCGTCGACTTCGCGCTGGTCGCTGCAACGCACAAAGAATGACACCGCTTCGGTAAACTTGAAGTGCGGGCCGCCGTTCAGCGCGATGAACTCCTGGCCGTCGAGCTCGAAATTCATCGTCATGACGGTGCCGGCCGGCGCGGGGCTACCTTCTCCATAGCGCTGCTCGCCGGTGACCCGGCAATTCTTGAATATCGATGTGTAGTGCTGCACAGCCTCCTCGGCCTGATTGTCGAACCACAGAAACGGGGTGATTTTGTTCATCACTTATCGTCCTCAAGCCTCGGCAAATCGTACGACCGCGATCGGGGGTAGACGCGCATCAAGCGTCGTCCACTGGTCACCGCCATTGTTGGACGTCCACAGGCCGCCGGTCGTTGAACCAAAGGCGAGCGCCTCACCGCTCGCATCAACGTCGAGAGCGTGCCGATAAACCAGGTCATAGGCATGCCGCTGTGGCAGCCCGCTATCCAGCACCTCGAAGTTCTCGCCGCCATCGCGAGTGCGCGATACCACCACCTTGGCATCCACCGCGACCCGACGTTCGTCTTTCACCGCTGGCACAAACCACGCCGTGCGCGCGTCTTGCGGATGTGCCGCCACCGCGAAACCGAATTTCGCCGGACGGATCGCGCTCAGTTCGTGCCAGTTGGCGCCGCGATCGATTGATCGGAATACCCCGTTATGATGCTGACACCACACCGTATCGGGATCAGCCGCACAGCTGGCGAGCCGATGGATGTCTTGGGCGATCGGCTCACCCTCTTGTCCCGGCGGCATGTATTCGTTGTACATCCCTTGATTGATGACCCTCCACGAGGCGCCGCCATCGCGGCTGGCCCATAGCCCGGCGGTTGAGACACCCACCCGGACATCATCGGGATCGCGCGGATCGATCAGGACCGAATTGATTCCCGGCTGCTCCCCGCCGGCCACACCGAACCAGCGCTTGCGCTCCGGCATGGTCCATAGCGGCTCATTGAGCGACCACGACTCGCCGCCATCGTCCGAGCGGAACAAGCCGCCCGGCATGGTGCCGGCCCACACCCGGCCCGGCACCCCGCCCTTCTCCAATGCCCAGATTTTTCCAAGCGACCACGGATGCGGATCGTCCGTGGCTTCGGCCGGCTTCTGCGGAAACGCGGGCGGTGTCAGTTCGCGCCATGCCGCGGCACCGTCGCGGCACCAGAGCTTGGCGCCGAAATGCCCGAGATCCAGCGCGGCATAGAGTCGATCACCATCCTGTAATACCGCGGTGACAGGCTCGCCGAGAAAATGCACCGCCGCGATGTCCCACGCGGTGCCGTGCCGTGCCAGCTCGAACAAGCCCTTACGGGTCCCGATAAGTAACCGGTCCGCCATATGTCGTTACCCTCCCGTCAGTGCCTGGAAGACATAGATTTGATCGTGCGCCCCGATCGCGTCGGAAAGCCCGACGCGATCGCGCACCAACTCGCCATTTACAAAGATGTTAACGTGTGGCCGCACCGCCCCCTGATCGTCGAGCAGGTAGCCGCGCAAGGCTGGCTGCTTGCTGAACACCGCGGCCAAGGCCGCCCCAACGGTTGCGCCGCTCACCGTGGCCTGCGGCGCATCAAGAAAGCGCCGCAAGGCTGACGTGAAGATGACGATAGCCAAGTCAGACCGGATGCTCGGGCTCGACGTAGACCATCCAGTTAACACCAAAGCGATCGGCGACCATGCCGAAGCTGGGCGAGAAGAAGGTTTTGGCCAGCGGCATCTGCACCTGCCCGCCATCGGCCAATGCGTTGAAATAGCGCGCCGCCTCTGCCTCATCCTTGGCGGTGAGCGACAGCGAAATGCCGCTGAATTTTACCTGACCCTGGCAGCGGCCGTCGGATGCCAGAACACTGGTGTTACCGATATCGAGACGGGTGTGCATCACCTTGTCGGCATTGCCGGGACCGCACATCGTCTGATCCGGGGCGTCCTTCCAACGCAGCATCATCACGCATTTTGCGCCAAGCGCCTTGCCGTAGAACGCGACCGCCTCTTCACAGCGGCCGTCGAAATCGAGGTACGGTGATACAGCCATGCTTATGGGTCCTGCTAAGTGCGTTCTTGACAAAAGCGTTGATATCAACATAATTAGATCGTGTCAAACCCAAATGCACTTTCCTTTGAAACCACGCTCCGGGTGCGCGACACCTGCCTGTGCCTGCATCTGCAGCGTGCCGCCCGCGCGGTAGCGCGCCGGTTTGATGAGGCATTGCGGTCGCTCGATCTGACAAACGGCCAGTTTTCGCTGCTGATGTCGCTGAACCGCCCTGAACCGGCGGCGATGAGCGGCGTCGCCGCGCTTTTGGCGATGGATCGGACGACCCTGACGGCGGCCCTCAAGCCCCTACAACGGCGTGGGCTTGTTGACATCGCGGTCGATCCCGCCGACCGGCGCAGCCGCAAGCTGACGCTTACCGACGCCGGACGCACCCTCCTCACCGCCGCTTTGCCGATCTGGGAGCGCGAGCATATGCTGATCGATGCCGAGATGCCCGACCTCGCCCCCGAGCAACTGCGCGAGCGATTGCGCTGCTTCGCTTAAGCCCGTCGTACGGGTACTAAAAACAGCGAAATTCAGTCTCCCGGTATAGTTTATGCGTTCGTCCGGCGGAGGCTTGGGAGAGACAGGATGGTGCAGCGGGTTGCGATCGCCGGGTTCGGGGCGATCGGCAAGGTGGTGGCCGCGCATATAGACCGGGGCCTTGGCGGCCTGGTCCTTGCCGCCGTTTCGGCACGGGATGTCGCACGCGCCGAACAAGCGATCGCTGGCTTTGCGCAGCCGGCACCGGTGCTTCCGCTCGGACAATTGGGCGAGGTGGCGGACATCATTGTTGAATGCGCCCCCGCCCCCTTATTTCGGGACATCGCCGAGCCTGCTCTGGCGCAGGGGCGAATCCTCATTACGCTGTCCTGCGGGGCATTGCTCGATAATTTCGATCTGGTCGGGCTGGCCGAGCGCCATCGCGGCCGCATCCTGGTGCCAACCGGGGCGCTGCTCGGGCTCGACGCGGTCCAGGCCGCGGTACTTGGAGGTGTTTCGCGCATCCACATGATTACCCGTAAGCCTCCGAACGGCTTGGCGGGCGCACCCTACCTGGAAGAAAACCAGATCTCCGTGCGGGACCTAGACAGTCCGCTGCGTGTGTTCGACGGATCGGCACGCGACGCCGCTCGCGGCTTCCCGGCCAACGTCAACGTCGCAGCGGCGCTGGCGCTTGCCGGCATTGGCCCGGACCGCACGACAATCGAGATCTGGGCCGACCCCGCTATCACCCGCAACATGCACCGCATCGAGGTCGAGGGCGAAGCGGCGCGCTTTACCCTCGAGATCGAGAACGTGCCAAGCGAAAACCCGAAAACCGGCCGCCTGACACCCCTGTCGGTGGTGGCGTTGCTGCGGAAGCTGTCCAGCCCGCTCGCGATCGGGACCTGAGCGCCAATCTTGGGAACGAGTTCGGCGCGTTCCTCGTCAGGCGCGGGCCGGCTGCTCGGCGATGTCGCGACCCAGCGCAGCGAGCGCCGTCGCCACAATGTGGCGCGCAGTCAGCCCGGCCGTGTCGTATTGTGCGTTGGGCGAATCATGCTCGAGAAATACGTCGGGCAGCATCATCGTGCGGATTTTCAGCCCGTTATCGAGCTGTCCGGTCATCGCGAGATGGTGCAATACCTGCGTCCCGAAACCGCCGATCGAGTTTTCCTCGATCGTGATAACGACCTCGTGTTCCCGCGCCATCCGGCTGATCAAATCGGTGTCGATCGGCTTGGCGAAGCGTGCATCGGCGACCGTCGTCGACAAGCCGTAAGCTCCAAGGTCCTGCGCCGCCTTCAGGCATTCGGCGAGTCGGCCGCCCAGATTCACCAACGCGATGCTGGTGCCCTCGCGGACAATCCGCCCTTTGCCGATTTCGAGCTGCAGGCCGATCTCGGGCATCGCAACGCCGACGCCGTCACCGCGGGGAAAGCGTACGGCCGAGGGCCCATCATCGATCGCGGCGCACGTCGCCACCATGTGCACCAGTTCCGCCTCGTCGGCCGCCGCCATGATCACAAAACCTGGCAAACAGCCGAGATAGGTCACGTCAAACGAGCCGGCATGCGTCTGTCCGTCGGCGCCGACCAACCCGGCGCGGTCGATCGCGAAGCGCACCGGCAGCTTCTGGATTGCCACGTCATGCACGACCTGGTCAAAGGCGCGCTGTAGGAAGGTCGAATAGATCGCGGCAAACGGCTTCATCCCCTCGGCCGCGAGGCCAGCGGCAAAGGTCACGGCATGCTGCTCGGCGATCCCCACATCGAAGGTGCGCTTCGGAAAACGCTCCTCGAACAGGTTGAGCCCGGTACCCGACGGCATCGCCGCGGTGATCGCGATGATCCGATCGTCCTTCTCGGCTTCCTTGATCAACGATTTGGCGAAGACGCTGGTATAGGACGGCGCCTTCGAGCTTGATTTGGCCTGGGCACCGGTCACGACGTCGAACTTGGCGACGCTGTGCCATTTATCGTCGGATTGCTCAGCCGACAGATAGCCGTGGCCCTTCTCGGTCACGACATGCACCAGCACCGGCCCGCTATCGGCGCGATCACGGATGTTTTTCAGGACCGGCAGCAGGTGGTCCATGTTGTGCCCATCGATCGGGCCGACATAGTAGAAGCCGAGCTCCTCGAACAGCGTGCCGCCCGTGACGAAGCTGCGCGCCAGCTCCTCAGCGCGGCGTGCCATGTGCTCGAGGCGCTTCGGCAGGTGCCGTGCCACCTCCCCGCCGATCTGGCGCAATGACATGAATGATTTCGACGACAATACCCGCGATAGGTGGGCACTCAGCGCCCCGACCGGCGGCGCGATCGACATGTCGTTGTCGTTGAGGATGACGATCAGCCGCGAATCCATCGAGCCGGCGTTGTTCATCGCCTCATAGGCCATGCCGGCGCTCATAGCGCCATCGCCGATCACCGCGATCACATCGCGCTTCTCGCCCTTGAAATCGCGGGCAACGGCCATGCCGAGCCCGGCCGAGATCGAGGTGGAGCTGTGCGCCGCGCCGAACGGGTCGTATTCGCTCTCCGATCGCTTGGTGAAGCCGGAGAGCCCGCCGCCCTGGCGGATCGAGCGGATGCGGTCGCGCCGGCCCGTCAGGATTTTGTGCGGATAGGCCTGATGCCCGACATCCCAGATCAGCCGATCGTGCGGCGTCTCGAATATGTAGTGCAATGCCACCGTCAGCTCGACGACCCCAAGGCCGGCACCGAAGTGCCCGCCTGTCAGTGACACGGCATCGATCAGCTCGGCGCGCAGTTCATCGGCGACTTGCTTCAGATCGCTCTCCGGCAACTTCCGGAGATCGGCCGGGACATTCACCGTATCAAGAAGCGGCGTCCGGTTCGAAATCTGGAGACCTGGTTTTTCGTCCAAGGCAAGCTCCTCAGATGCGGCGGTTTACGACGACCGCGTTATGACAAACCGGGCAACTTGCCTAAGAAGTTCCGCCCGTTCCTCGAATACATCAAGGTGCATGATGGCCTGCCGGATCAACAGCTCGGCCTGGTCGCGCGCCCGCTCAACCCCGAGGATCGACACGAACGTTGCCTTGCCGGCAGCGGCATCTGCCCCCACCGGTTTGCCGGTCTGCTCGGCCGAACCTTCGACATCGAGCAGATCATCGGCGATCTGGAACGCTAACCCGAGATTGTGCGCATAACCGCGGAGTGCAATGCGCAACTCATGGGTCGCCTTGGCGAGAATCGCCCCCGCCTCGCAAGCAAACGCGATCAACGCGCCGGTCTTCATACGCTGCAACCGGGTGATCGCCCCGATGTCGAGGGTCTGAGTCTCGGCGATCAGATCGATCATCTGGCCGCCGACCATCCCGGCCGCGCCGGCCGCTCCCGCCAGCGCCGAGACCAGCTCGCATCGCACATTCGGATCGCCGTGCGTGTCGGACTGCGCCAGCACTTCGAAGGCCATCGTCAGCAGACCGTCCCCCGCCAGAATGGCCGTCGCCTCATCGAACTCCTTATGGCAGGTAGCCCGGCCGCGCCGCAGATCGCTGTTGTCCATCGCCGGCAAATCGTCATGGATCAGCGAATACGCGTGAACCATCTCGATCGCGGCGGCGACCTGCAGCGCACTGGTGCGCGATACCCCGAACAACGTCGATCCCGCCAGAACCAACAGCGGCCGCAAACGCTTGCCGGGTGCCAGCGCCGAGTAGCGCATCGCTTCATAGACCCGGGCTTCGAGATCGGGCGGCACTTCGAGCAGCCGGCCGATCAGCGCGTCGGTCAATTCGATGGCGCGCGCACTCGCCTCGGTCAGCGATACGCCGCTTTGCCACAAAATCTCGCTCATGCCGGCCGGTCTCAGTCGAGCTTCGCGGGGGTCGTGCCAGTCACGCCGTCCGGCCCGATCACAATGCGATCCACCCGCTGCTGCGCCTCATTCAGCTTCTGTTCGCAATGGCGCTTCAGCTGCGCACCCCGTTCATAGGATTGTATTGCATCATCCAGCTTGACCTGACCTGCCTCCAACCGGCGCACAATCTGCTCCAATTCCGCCAGTGCATCCTCGAAACTCATTGAGGTAATCTCAGCGGACAGTCCCGGATCACTCATCGGCGCGCCTACTCAACACAATGCATCCGCGGAAGTGGCGCGTTTTCCATAGCGTAACGCGCGAATACCCCGCCTCGTTGCCTAAATACAACAGAATTAAACAGACATCAGTACCCGAACATGTGCCGCCGCGCTCGCGCCCAGCGCCACAAGGTCATAGCCGCCTTCCAGGCTCGACACGACGCGCCCATGTGCGTGAGTATGGGCGACCGCAAGCAACTGCTCGGTGACCCAGGTATAATCCGATTCGTCCAGCTGAAGTTGCGCCAGCGGGTCGGATTTGTGTGCATCGAAGCCGGCGGAGATCAACACCAGCCCGGGGCGAAACTCATCCAGCGCCGGGATAATGGTACGGCTGATCGCGGCACGGAACTGTTGCGACCCTGCCATAGGCGGTAGCGGCACATTAACGATATTGCCGGCAGCTCCGGTCTCGCGCGTCCCGCCCGTGCCGGGATAAAGCGGATACTGATGTGTCGAAGCGTAGAATAGCGCCGCATCGTCCCAGAAGCAGGCTTGCGTGCCGTTGCCATGGTGCACGTCGAAATCAATCACCGCGACACGCTCGATGCCGTGTGTCTCGCGCGCTCGCAAGGCGCCGATCGCGATGCTGTTGAACAGACAGAACCCCATCGGCCGTCGAGGTTCGGCGTGGTGTCCGGGCGGGCGCACCGCGCAGAATGCATTATCGGCCTCGCCCGCCACGACGGCGTCGACGGCGGCGACAACCGCCCCAGCCGCGCGAAGCGCCGCCTCCCCGGATCCGGGTGACATAATCGTATCGGCATCGATACCGACGTGCCCGGTTTGCGGCACCGCCGCCAACAGGCGATCCACGAGCGCTACAGGGTGCACCAGCGCTATGACGTCGCGTGGCGCCGCAGGCGCCTCGCGCCGCTGCAGCCGCGCGAATTCGGGCGCGCTTAATGCTTCGAGGACAGCGCGCAAGCGGGCCGGCGATTCCGGATGGTATTCTCCCGGATCGTGCGCCAGACAAGCAGGATGCGTGTACAGCAGGGTCGTCATCGTTCGATGCTCGTGGTTTGCGGCGTTTTCGGGGAGACCCCTGACTGTCGCAGTGTCGCACACCAGTCGCCGGGCGTCAGCGATCGCGACGAGCCCCAGCCCTACCGCCAGAACGCCAGCGCCCCGATCGCCGCCCATCCGAGAATAAACCCAACGCCGCCGAAGGGCGTCACAATGCCGACCCAGCGTGCGCTGCCCGCCGCCAGCGCGAAGAGGCTGCCGCTGAACATCACGATCCCGGCCGTGAATGCCCACCCCGCAATGAGAGCGGAAATCGAACGCGGCGGTTGCGGCGAGCCGGCTCCCACAAGCGCCACCAGGGCGACCAATGCCACGGCATGAACCATGCCGTAAAGTGCCCCGGTGCGGAGCAGCTCGGCCACTTTCGGATCAGCGACAGAATGCGCCGCCATGGCCCCGGCAATGACCGAGATCATGCCGCCGATCCCGGCGACGCCGAGGAAAACGCGCATCATCGCGCTGTGATCTTTTCGCGCATCACCGCTTCGTACAGTGCCAGCGTCTGTTGTGCCACCGCCGCTTCCGCAAATTCCCGCTCGACAAGCACCCGGGCGGCCCGTCCCATGGTGACGCGCTTCGCCGCGTCGGCTGCCAGGGCCGCGATTGCCTCGGTCAACGCGGCGATATCGCCGGGCGGCACCAGCACCCCGGTCTCGCCATGCCGAACGATCTCGCGGCAGCCCGGCATGTCGGTCGCAACAATTGGCCGAGCGCAAGCCGCTGCCTCGATCAAACTCTTGGGGACACCCTCGCCATAGGTCGAGGGCAGTAGCGCGATCGCGGCATCCCGCCATACCGCCGGAACATCCTCGACGGCACCAAACCAGCGAATTCCCGGTTCACTGCCAAGCTGCACGAGGCTGGCTGTATCGAGCGAATCGCGATTGTCCGGATCGGTCGGTCCCACCAGCATAAGTTCGATCGCGACGCCGCGGCCGCGCAATGCTCGGATCGCCGCCACCGCGTCGAGCACGCCTTTGCTGCGCAACATGCGCGACACCAACGCAACCCTCAGCGGAGAAGTGCCGGGATCCGCCTGAGCGACGAAGCGACCCGTATCGACCCCCGACCCGCGGATCAGGGTGATGGTTTGTCGATCGAGGCCAAGCCGCGCCAGCGCCTCGCCGTCTTCGGGGTTCTGGACGATAGTCTGTCCGGTCGCCAGCGCGATGCGCAGAGCGCCCTGCAGCACCCGTCGGCCAAATCCCGCGAGCGGCGTTCCACTGGCCAGTCCCGACCCGAGCCCTGCGATGGCCGCGATCGCGGCGGGCCGCATCCGATCCGCCGGAAAAGCCAGGCGCATCGCGGCGCCGCCAAACAGGACTGGTTTTAACGCGACGTGGTGCACGATGTTGGGCCGCTCGCTACGGTACAGCGCGGCGATTGCCATGATGGCCTTTGCCGCGCCGGTGACCCCATCGCCGCGGCGCCGCCACGGCAGCGGGCACAGCTGGAAGCCTTCAGCCGCGATACGCTCGCCGTGATGACGCATCCGAGCTGCAACCAGAACCGAGAACCCGGCGTCGCGGGCGGCGCGGGCGACTGGCAGGCGATGCGACCAGAAATACCAGTCTTCCGTCACCAGAAAGATCAATTTGCCGGAAGGGCGCGCGGGCATGTTCAAAAAGATGTAGCCGCGCGACGTGATCGCGCCGGAGCGATTGTCTTTAATGCATCGTCCGACCTAATGCATTGCCGGCGTGCCTGCGTTGTCGGCGCGGAGTTCGGGAAGGTAGCATGTCGCGCATCCTGGTGACCGGCGCCGGCGGCTTTATCGGCAAATCGCTCTGCCGCGCGCTGGCAGCACGGGGACATGGCGTTACCGCGGCCCTGCGCCGGGCCCCCTCGCCCGGTGAACTGTCTCCGCCAGGGACCGAGACTCGTGTGCTCGGCGATATCGCCGCCAGCGCCGACTGGGCACACTCCCTGGGCGGCATCGACATTGTCATCCACCTTGCACAGCGCGCGCATCGTCGGCCCGGCCACGACACTCCTGCCGGCGAACCCGCCGCCGCCGCGATCCTCGCTACTCAGGCAGCCCACGCCGGCGCAAGGCGACTGGTCTACCTAAGCTCGATCAAGGCCATGGGCGAGCGGACATTGCCCGGGCATCCCTTCCGTCCGGAAGCCACACCGCATCCCGAAGACGATTACGGCCGCAACAAGCTCGCCACCGAAGCTGCATTAAGAGAGGTTGCCGCCGATACCGGGTTGGAGCTGGTGATCATCCGCCCGCCACTCGTCTACGGCCCCGGCGTCGGCGCGAATTTCCGCGCCTTGATGCGACTGTCGGTAAGCGGTCTGCCGCTGCCTTTGGCGAGCATCGCTAATCGGCGCAGTCTGATCTTCAGCGACAATCTCGCTGACCTGATTGCCTGCTCGGCGACGCATCCGGCGGCTGCCGGGCAGCTGTTCCTGGCCTGCGATGGGAGCGATGTCTCGACACCCGAACTGATCGGCATCCTCGCTGCGGCGCGGGGCCGGCCATCGCTGCTATTCCCATTTCCCCCGGCGGCTCTCAGGCTGTTACGCGCGCTGCCTCGTCTGGGGGCTCAAATCGCACGCCTCACTGACTCGCTTGAGATCAGCGACACATTGAGCGCTCGAATCAACTGGACCCCGCCCGTTGCATCGAGCGACGCATTCCGGCGCACTGCGGCCGCTTTATCGTAAGGGGTTCTGAGACCGGAGGACGGCCGCTAATCAGCCGCATCCCCCACACGTTCAGCATAGCTGCCGGCCCTGAAGCTCAATGGACTGTGGCGGCGCGTCTTCACCGCGCTTGCCGCCGCTTGCTCGAACTCCTTGATCCATAACAACAACTGCTCGCGAACCCCGGGCGCCTTCGCCGCGCGCAGCAACTCGCGACATCGCTGCGCTTTCAGCCTGAACAACGATCTGTCCAACATGAGACCCTCCATCGTGTACGGGTGCCCTCCTCAGGCCGTGCCTCGTTGACCTGTTCCTCTAAACACACGCGCGCCGATCTCAGTTTCACGCAAGACGGGGGAAATCATTCGCCAGATCAGCGGAACCCGCACATCCGCCGTTAACAGGAATAGAACAGCTTAATGCGAGGATCGTGATGGCGCTGACCCCTGAAGACCCGCAGTTGCGCGAGGCGGTACTGGAGTATGTCAACGTGCTCTATCGCGAACTCAGTCAAGAGAATGGCGCAGCCACGTTGGGAACACAGAATCAGACCGCTGATTTCATTCTGACCGATCCTGATCTGTGCCGCGCCGTCACCAATTGGGCAAGCGCTGTGCCACAGCATCCCGACACGCCGGTACCGCCGCAAACCCTGCCACAGGATGCCCTATACCACCGCGTCGTCGCGCATTTGCGGGCCGGGATGGAGACCCCTGTCTTTGAGCGCCCGCCGGCGCCGCAGCGGCCGTGATACCGCCGCCGCAGCTTTCTGTTACGGAATGCGCCGGCGCACTATATGGATTTGTTGACGATACCGCCTGGCGAAGCCGGGCGACGGACCCGGCGGGTCCGGCCGCGAGGCAGGATAAGACCAGATAGGACGCGGGCGGACAGAAAGGATGCGACGTGCCGAGCTTTGACGTTGTTTCACGCCTCGACCTTGCGGAGGTCGATAATGCGATCGCCGGTATTGGCCGCGAGATCACCACCCGCTTTGATTTCAAGGGCAGCTCTTGCTCGGTCGAGCGCAAGGAGAGCGAGATCCTGTTGGTCGCGGATGACGACCTCAAGTTGAAGCAGGTGCACGAACTGCTGAAGGTGCATTTGACCCGGCGCAAGGTCGAACCCGGAGCGCTTGACTTCAAGAGCCCGGAAAAAGCGGCGGGCAATACCGTGCGACAATCGATTGTTTTGCGACAGGGGATCGACGCCGACCTCGCCCGCCGCCTGGTGCGCCAGATCAAGGACAGCAAACTCAAGGTGCAGGCGGCGGTACAAGGCGGCGAATTGCGCATCACCGGCAAGAAGCGCGACGACCTGCAAGCCGCGATCACCGTCTTGCGTACGCTCAAAATCGAGCAGCCCCTGCAATACGTCAATTTTCGCGACTGATCGGACCGCGCGCGGTCCCATTGCGCAGGCCGCTTGATCCACTTCGGGCAACGGGCTATCTACTCGCGACGGCCGACGCTGTCCCCTTCGTCTAGAGGCCTAGGACACCGCCCTCTCACGGCGGCAACACCGGTTCGAATCCGGTAGGGGACGCCAGTTACATCAATGGTTTACGAGGTAAGGCGGAAACCGGTGTCCCGGTTGTGTCCCGTCCAAGGGGACAAGCTCTCATGGCCATCATTGACGTTTACGCCGCCGTCCCCGCTGATGGCGCGCGGGCGACGTCTCCCTGGAACTTCCTTCACTGTTGAAGAGGTTAAGGATTACGTCCGACGCACACTCGGCCGAACGGGCGTCGAGAACAGCCCGAAGTGGCGTATCGATCGCGATCCCCGGACAGCCTGATGTGATCGTCCGCATACCGCGGTTGAACGTCACTCACGCGGCATCTCCCAGGACCGGCATTCGCAGCAGCTCGTCGTAGACGGCGAGATTGGGTGCCGGCACCATCACCTCGGGTGCGGCGGCGAGGACCGGCGTGGCCACGGCGGCGCGCACCACTTCAAGGTCGGGTACGCCGCCGGCGTCGAGCACGGCCGCGAGGTGATCGGCGAGCGTCGCCTCGCAGCCCTGCATGGCGGCGAGATGAAGCCGCCCGACATAGACCCGGCACGCCTGGCGTGGTTCGAGCCGCTGATCGAGCACTTCCCAGGCGCGGCGGAAGACCGAGCTTGGGAATAGCTCGTCGCGGAACACCGAGTGCCGGAACGCCTGCGGCTTTTTGATTAGCGCGCCGACCAGATGGCGATAATCGACGACGCGCTGGGACGGCCCGTTGCGTTTGAAGTAGCGTCGCGCCACGGTCAGCACCGGCGTGGTGCCGAGATAACAGACCAGGCGATCGTCGTAGATGTGCACCTTGACCCGGCAGCCGACGAAACGCGAGGGCACGGTGTAAAGGACGTTGCGCACCGAGATCGTACCCGAGCGCGTCACGGTGACGGTCGCGCTCGAGAAATCCGTGGTGCCGTGCGATGGCAACGGAAGCAGGGCGGCGAGCTCGATGGCGACCTCTTCGCGTCGCCGGGCGTTCTTGCGGGCGATGAACTCCTGGAGAAAAGCTTGGTAGGCGGCCAGGTCGGGAAAATCCCGCGCGCCGCGCAGTTCGAGGGCCTCGTCGAGACCGGTCTTTAGATGGCCATGCGCGGCCTCGACAGCACCATTCTCGTGGCTGACGCCGGCATTGTTGCGGGTCGGCTCCATGCCGTAATGGCGACAGAACTCGGCATAACGCGCCGCCTCGTCATCCCGGTTGGATAGGTTGCGATACGCCGCCGAGAGCCGGTCGGTACGGTGCGTGCGCGGAACCCCGCCGAGCTGCCAAAGCGCTTCCTGGACGCCTTCGGTCAACGCAGTGAAGCTCTCCCCGCCGCAGATCGCCTTGACGTACTGCCAGCCGCTGAAGGCTGAAGGCAAGCCAGAAATGGTAGAGCAGGTGAGGAAATGGCACCCCGGCGAGGGTGACACCGAGCCGCCCGCCGTCGGTGAAATCCGAAAGCCCTTGCAGGCCCTGCGGATGCTCCTGACGAAAGATCAGCTCCCGTTCCGGCCCTCGGTCGCTCGCCAATGTGCTACCCGCCGCTGCAAGGAGCGCAGCATGCGATCGGGATAGCGCGCGGAATGGCGACGCTGCAGTTCTTCGAGCAGCGTCGTTGCCCGCAGGCTCGGTATGGCGGTGAGCATCGGCACCAGCTCCGCGCGCCAGACCTCAGCGAAAGGGTCCTGACGCGTGCGATAGCGCCGTGTCCGGTCGCGCTGGCTGGGCAGCGTTGGGGCCTCATCGATCCGCCGTCCGGTGCGCTCGCCGAAACCGGCGCGCGCCGCCGCGGCCGCCTGAGTGTGTCCGTCTTTGCGTGAGTCCATATACCGCCTGACCTGGCGGTCAGTGACCCGCTTGCCGGAGATTCAATGTTCTCCCCGCGATCGCGGGGAGAACATTGATCAATCCAGCCTTAGCGGACCCAACCGGCCATTGTAGTTGTCGTCAAGCGGCCACCGTAATCGTCGTCGCGCAGGCAAGAGGCGGTCGTCGAGGATGTCGATCTGCGCGCACCCCGCGGTCTCGACCGAACCTTGTTCCACAAGCTGGCCGCCGGCGACGGGATTGACCGTAAACAGAACCTGCTGGTGATCGGCCCAACCGGCGTCGGCAAGTCGTGGATCGCCTGCGCGCTCGGTCACAAGACGTGCCGCGATAATCGCTCGGTCTCCTATCACCGGGTACCCCGACTGCTGGAGGCACTGGCCCTGGCGCGCGGTGACGGCCGCTACGGACGGCTTCTGAAGACACTCGGGCGGGTGCAGCTGCTGATCCTGGACGATTGGGGTCTGGCCCCGCTCACCGGCGAGCAACGCCGTGACCTGTTAGAAATCATGGACGACCGGCACGAACGCGGCTCGACCATCGTCACCAGCCAGGTGCCGGTCGAACACTAACACGAGGTGATCGGCGATCCCACCATTGCCGACGCCGTGTTGGACCGCCTCATTCACAATGCGCATCGTCTGCTACTGAAAGGAGAATCCCTGCGCAAACGTGCCGCCAAAGCGCTCATGCTTGACGCCGAGGCGATCAACTGACTCCATAAGCCACGTCGACGACGACCCCGGCCGGGATCATCGGAATCCCTGTCCGCATTGGATCAGAATCAGCGTCTGGCTTCGATCGGAATCGCTGTCCGCAATCGTCGGAATCCGCAGATTATCTGCGAAACGGGCGCGGTACGACGGCCGTGGGCGCATTTTTACTCCGCGCGCGGTCGGGGTTTCCGGTAGCAGCGCCAGTGTCCTGGAAAGATGTGGAGCGGGGTATTCGCCCCGATGCTCACACAATGCAGCATTCGCCAGGGTCACGCGTCAGGCGGCGGTGACAAACTCACTCCGGCACATCCTGACGCAATCGCTCCAGCAAGGGGTGCGTGCCGGTTTGGTGCAACGCTGTCACCATCCGCGATGACCGCACCGATGCCGGGTATCAAACCGTCTTTCAGCCAATCATTAGTCTTACGGCTTCAGCACCCGGTACCGCTTCGTGTCAATATCCCGAGGCGACAATGATCCTAGGTGCGTGCTGGTCGATGAGACTTCGTCGGGCATCGGCACCCGTTCCTCGTAGAACAAGAATGATTCTCAAGTGCGGGCTAGGCTGAGGTGGATGGTCGGCTTCACTGAGGCCACACCGTTAATTCAATCATGTTGGCAAAGCCGATTTTGGCGAGCTCAGCGGCATCATTCTCCTTGGTTATCGCGATCCGCTCGCATCGCGCGCTCTGTGCCTTGCCCCTGGATTTTTACCGCCCGCTGCTTGATTTTTGGGAATCTTGCGCTTCGCTTTCGGCGGCCGCGGTGCCGTCGACGGAGCCTCAACCTTGGCGGCGCCGAACGCCTCGATCCCTGATTCGATACCCGCCAACTCGGCGCGAAATACCGCCGCCTGCCTCACGATCAGATCGGCCTCGCTCCTCTTTTGCTCCGCGTCGGCGTCATACGACTCGATGAGGGTGAGCAATTCTTGCTTACGGTGCAGCACCCCTTCCGGAACATTCATGGTCTTAATACCCTCTCCTTGTGTCACTCTTTGGTGGCGGCTGGTTTCGGCCGCGGTGGCATAAGCTTCGAGGTCCGGATAGCCGCGCGCGGCGCCCATTCATTGACGATGGCCCGTCCCTCTCGCCGGCTGTGCTCGTTGTTGACCCGACGCCGCTCGGCCAACGCGTCCCTCTGCGAGGCATTTGCCACACTCGGTTTGTACCCTTCTGTCACAAATGCTTTGCTGCACTTTGCTCTTGGCAAGCTCCTGTGCAGAGCGCTCGTGCTTGGGTTTTCAGAACAGCCATGAGATGCAATATACAGTATTTGTATGTTATTTAGCCAGCGTCGAATGCGCATCCCCGCATCGGTTCGCGTATCGCGGGGGGTAGTGTCGCAAGATGGCGAGAGCTAGTTAGCAGCAGCAGCTGAAGGGTCGCTCATGGGCAGGCTCTGAACATCTGTTACCGGGGCTCTGCTGCCGGTCAGAAACCTACGGCCGAACGGTCCCTTTATCAGCCTGAAGCAATCGGTCGGGGTTTACCACTCAGGTAAAGCCGCCACCGCATTGAGCGAGTACCGCACCGGCCGCGATCGCTCAACCAACCTGCTCGGCGCAGCAGCTCGCGCCTCCAATGCGGTAAGAGCCTCCTGTAGTGCCCGCCCGCACCGTTCCGCTGTCGGCCGGAGCTGTTCCCGCAGACGGGAAAGGTGCTCCTCGACCGTGAGGCCGCGGATGGGACGGTCCCCTTTTCCATAGCGATCCTCGAAGCTCGCACTGGGCTTCTCGTTCCCGAAGAACTCATGCTCGATCAGGATGCTCAAATTGCCGATCCAACCCTGGGTACGCAGCAGCAACTGATACATTGCAACCGCTGGGTCGATCAGCATCATTGCAGCTGGACCACTGCCATAAGCCTCGATCAACCCGTTCCGGACATGAAGCAGCACCGTGGCGAGATCCTGGTCAATGACTGCCTCCGCCCCTAGTCGGTTCAGCAGGAACGAGCCGTCCGCAAACTTGCTCATCACCTCCGCTGTCTTCTCTTCGCGATCACCCGGCTCTCTGTACCAGCGACATCGCTCGGGTGACTGCCATCGCGTTATCGCGCAAGGCCTTGTTGATGGCCTGCCACTCGCGCCGATACTGCTCATCGCGAGCCTGTGCTTCGGCGGCTTGCTCCGGGGAGAGTTGAGGGATCACCTCTGGGAGATGGTCGGGCGGAGCTTCGTGGACTTCGATCCAGAGTCGCTCCCCGGCCACCGCGGCGGTCTGTGTCATGACAATTCCTCTTCAACCGCCTGCTTCATTTCGTGGATCAGCGCTCGAAGCCGGCGTCGCTCTGCAACGGCCTCCAGAGAGTAAAAGCCATTTTTCCAGGCGCCGTTGCGCTCTCCTCGAGGTGCACCGGTGCTCGCTCCTCCACGCAGGCGGCACCTTCCGTTCCGGCCATTACCGGCCCGGCGGCAAGGTTCGCCACGCCGGTTCTTCGCGCCGCATTTGGCGAGCCCAACTGCGTAGGCCAACCGGCGCAATAAGGAAAACGCATGGCCCGTGGCGGCAATAGCACCTCGTCCGGTGACCTAAGTCGAATTGCTGTCGTCGTATTCCAGGACGATTGTCCACTTACCCAGCGGGAGTTCCTGGCCGGGCTTGCCGGAGCCCGAGCCGATCCGCATCGCTTGTAGGTTTTTGATGACCGCATTCGGATGGGCCTTGATCCAAGCATCGGCAAGCGATCTGGCTTCCTCTCGGGTGGGGGCTTCAAAGAACTCGCGGCTCATTGCTAGCTCCGATATAACTCGCGCAAGTTTTCACCAATTCCGCCAAGGACTGTTCTCGCCAATTTGAGTTAACCCGATCTGATTAAGAACAAAAGCGAGGCCGTCCAGCGCTGATCGAATACTTCACTCGACAGAATGGAGACAATCATGTCAGAGTATAGCGCGGTGTTTTTGCGCGTAGATGGAGCGGAAGAAGCCAATCTTGGCTATCATGACCTTGCGGCCGATACGGTAGACGGGGCAATCGAAGAAGCGCGGACAAAAGCGCCAAAGGATGCCAACTTCATCAAGATTTTACTCAACGGGGTTGTTCTCGGCCGACCTATCGCGACTGAACCCTAATAGTGAGCCGTCCGGGAAGCTGGCTGACGCCAGGCGAACGAGGTCCGCCGGGCTGCGCGCGAGTAGCTTGCGCGTGATATTGGAGCGATGCACCTCAACGGTACGGAAGCTTATCCCCAGCTGGCGGGCGATAACTTTGCTGGGCTGCCCGCCGGCGATCGATGCAAACACCTCTCTTTCGCGGGCCGTAAGGCAGTTAAGGCGTGATTCCAGCTGAGCACGCAGAAGGCGCTGACGCCGGTCGGCATCCGTCTCACTTAGAGCGCGCTCTAGACGATCGATAACATCGTTCGGCTGCAGTGGCTTTTCGATAACATCAAAAGCCCCGGCCTTCACAGCGTCTACCGCAAGCGGCACATTGGCGTGAGCCGAGATCAGCACGACAGGCAGCGACCATCCCCGTTGGTTCACCTCCGCGATCAACTCGAGGCCTGTTAGGTCCGGCATTTCAAAGTCTACCAACAAACAGCCTGTGCGAGCCGGATGGTAATTACTTAAAAATGATTGGCCGGACTTAAACATCTCGACATCAAACCCAGCGGAACACAGCATGAACTTAAGCGAGTTCCGTACACCGGCGTCATCATCAACCACGTACACCAGTCGATCTGCTGCGACCTTCTGATTCAGTCGAACAAGCATCCCATTTCCCTTTGTAATATCTGATCGTTGTCTTTTAGAGGCTGTTTACCGACCTCAGCCCATGGCCCTGATAGGGAACACTTTCGCCACGAGTAATGGCCATGCATAATCACATCAGCGACTAAGTCGCCTTCGTCCTTTGTGAAGGGGGATTATCTGATCTGATTAGGATGAGCGAGTGGATACGGGATATTTAACAGAAACCAAGGATACACCGCGATCGCCCTAAAGTTTCGCGACGATGCTCGTTACAGATTTCTTATAGTGTGCGTTGCGGGAGCCCAATGTCGCACATATTTAAATAGCTTAAAATATTTTAAACGTAACAACGAGACACTTCGTTTGTTTTTCACAAATTATCACGCGATATATAGTTAACGCCTGACCTTCGGTCTTACGCGCTTGGCCTTCAACGCCAAGAGTTCACGGCAGATTCACTTGGCTGAGCGAGCGTTATCAAAGGCGAAAGCGTTTCAGCTCGGGTGGTGCGGTGGCTCGCTGCAGAGCCGGAGAGCACCGAGCAAAGGCGCAGTTGAGCGATGCGCCGTCTAAGCGCCTCTGGCGGCAGAGACGCGGGGGGGGGGGGTGAGGCTCACGGGAAAGCCAGGTGAACGAACGTCCGCGGGCGCCTAGTATTTTCGGCGTTCTAGTGGCGAAAATCAGACGGACGAGTCCGTGGGAAATAGCTTTCTGCGGCTTTCTTGGCTCCGACGGTTCTCAGTGTCACATTCTATCCACTAGGGGCGGTGGTGGAACACCTGGCCTTTGCGTCGGTTTAGGGGTGTACGCACCGGCCGGCAATTTGGCTGAAGGCGATGACATGGCTTGCGCATAAACAGCACCCGTGCTGATGACGAGCGAGCGATTGTTGCGACAACGGTTCGCATGGGTTCCTCCTGGGTGGACAGTGGCACACGTGCGAACACCGGCATGATCCCGTTGTGCCGTCAGAGTTCGTTCCGCTCAGTGGTCCGTCTCGCGGCTCCAGGGTGCTCGAAGTCGAGCGCTACTTACAGAACAGGCAAAGAAAAGCCCCGGCTGAGACCGGGGCGAGTTGGGATCGTAGGGCTTGATGGGGGAACCCAGCGATCGTCAGCTTTTGCCGCTCGGCACCCAGTTCGACTTCGTTTTATCGAACGTGAGCCCGGGCGCTGCCTTTAGGGCATCCTTCGTCGTATCGAGCGTCAGATACCAGCTGCCGTCTTTCATCTCGGCGTGAACCGAGGCAGGAGCGATGGCGACATTCTTTTCACCCATGCCGAGGAAGCCGCCGACGCCGATGATGAAGGCCTCGATCTGGCCGCTATCGCTGATCACAACGTCGTCGATCGCGCCGATCTTGGCCTTTTGCGGATCGTATACAGGTTGCTTGTAGTATTTGCTGATGGTGTGCCCGGCCGGCGCTGTCGGCATGATCTGTACTGCAGATGCTGCCGGCTGCGCGACAGCCGGTGTTATCGTGGCCAATCCGAGCGCGATGGCCGCCGCAAGCGATACCCTCTTCATAGTGTTTCTCCCGCTAATCTGGCGTTCATTCAGCCAATTCCTATGAACAGAGCGACGCGTCGGTAAGTTGCAACATAGCCGTCCCGCGGCCTCGAGGCCGCAGTTGGGGTTTGGGCATCGCTTTAGACTTTCGCCAATAAAAGCCCCGGCCTTTCGACCGAGGCGAGTTCGTCCTGCGATTGGGGAACACTAACCCCTCAAGTCTACGCTTTCGCCCTGCGAGCTAGTGGTGAGAATCCGACGCTTGGTGCCCTTGAAAGCTACCCAAAACCCGCAGTTTCCGGCGTTTCTATCGGGATTCGTCCGTCTGAACTTATCCACCAGCGGCGCCGGCAGCCCCGGCAACACCCCGGCCAGCTGCTGCATGACTTCAACGTCATAGGTCCGTTCGCCCCATCGCATGATCATGCAGAGGAGCTTCGCGAGCACTCCGGGCAAACCTTCGACCGGTGTCTCCTCGCTGAAGTGCCAAAGCTAGTTACTCCGCTTCATATGCGATCGGCTCGACAATTTCGGCTTCGTTGTCGATGGTGACCTTGAACCCTCTATCGGCCAGAAGCATCCGAGGCCACATGTCGTGCCACCGTTGTACCGCCGCGATCAGCCCCGCATAGCCCTCCGGCAAGGGTGCACGTAATTCGGCGGCCTCGCACTCGATACGCAGCGCCTCGTTCTCGGCTGAGGTTGGCTCCGGGCGGACTACCGGCGGCGGCAGAAGGTAGCCTACCTGCACCAGCTCGCGGACGAGAGCATCCCAGCGCTTTGCTTGATTGAGCATGGGAGTGTGGGCGACCTTTTCCCGCAGGCAGTCAACGCGCACTTTCTCTGCGCGCCACTCCGTCATCAGCCGGTCGGCATCCTCCCTCTGATGCACCGGGCATTCAGATCGCTGCGCAGGTGCTCCTCGGAAAGAATGGCCGCGGCGGTTAGTAGGGCGCGCCTCTTCGGGGTGGGCGCGGTGGGTGGTGGTTGATGTCATGCTCCGTCCCCCTCACGCCGCCAGCCGGACGACAGCGGCTGCGCGCACCGTCGTCTTCACGTAACTTGAGCGGGTCGACCATTTCAGGTACGGGACAGCCATGCCTGGGAGAGTCTCAGCTGGCAAGGTTAATACACGGAGCGCCCATCTGAAGGAGCAGCATGACAGAACAACTTATCATCCACCAAGTGAATAGATCCTTTCGCAATCGGTCGCGTGTCCGGTTTTACAGAGTTAACTCAAAATTGCCTCAAGAGAGCATCTGTCCACGCGGATTTACTCTACGCCGGTTTGCGCGACTGGCATAACACGGTTAATCATTGCGCGGACAGCTAATTTGGATCGTCGCATCAGCCCATCCTTGGCAAGAAAAGCCTCTACGAGAGCCGGTTCTTCGTACGGCACATCGTGATATGCGTCCTTAAGCAAGCTGCCAGATGGATCCCGTTTCAACTCCTGTGGGAAGAAGGCTATAAGGAGGTGCGCGGGAACACTAGGGGCGGTGTTCTCAACCGGATTTCCCGTTATCCTCGCGCAAATCGCAGCCGCGAGGTTACGTTCCGGGCCGAAGGCCAAATGGCTGATCTGGGTCGCGCGGGGATTAATTTCCAACAGAAACGCTCTGTTCGTGCCTTCTTCGAGTATGAAGTCGAAGCCGAATATACCCGTGGCCCCAAGGTAACGAACCAGCCGAGCCGCAACGTCCATCATCTCGTGGTTATGAATAAGGCGCACCACTGTCGCGCTACCTGTGGGCCCTTTGGTCACGAGCGCCTCAATCGCAATGCCAGCGAGGACATCTCCCTGCCAGCAGGCGACAGAACAATTGGCTGGCGTGCCGCGAATATAGCTCTGGACCGTCAACGTTGGGCGATGCCTTTTCACGAGGTGCAGGAACCATTCAGGATCCTGGACGGAACACAACAGCTTGAGGCTCAATACAAGCCGGCGCATACCGGTCATGCTGCGAAAGGCGGCGTCGACCTGATTCAGGCTATGCGCGACCCGCACTCCCCAGCCGCCCCAGCTATGATCTGATTTGAGCACTACCGTCCCGGTCTGCGCCGTGGACCATCTCTTCAGTGCCTTCAGATCCGGCACAAGTGCGGTAGTAGGGATCCGGACATCGACGAGCGGCGCGATGCTCGGCAATGCACTCCTAGTTCTAACGGTTTGATAAGCGCTGGGTCGCCCCAAGGAGCGTTCAATCACCGTCCGAAGATGTGCCTCTGCGCCCGATGGATCTGTGCGGCAATAGAGCCTATGGAGCAGCACGACCGCTAGATCGTCACACGGAACGATGAGATCAGGTACGCAATGAGCTAGTGCTTTTTTAAGCGAGCGCAGTCGTGCGAATGGCTTGTACATATAAACCCGTTCGAGCGAACGAATGCTGCGCAACTCATGTTGGCGTCGACAAAGAGCATAAACGGTACAACCAGCATGCCGAAAAGCCAACGCCATACGCGCGGCATTAGCCCATTCTAGAGTATGAAAAACAAGGACCTTAGGTGTCATGGGTTCGCGTGGATACGAGTTGCACTCGGTCAGCCGCAAAACAATGCAGTATGACGACTCTTGGAAAAGAGGCGCCCCAATGGCCCGTTAATGTCTCTGAAGGATATTAAGCGGGCTGTCGTATCCCTACGGTTTACAACTCAATCAGAACCCGCAAATGAAGTTGACGAGCGACTGATAAGCATCTCGACACTAGCTGCCGGCCGATAAAATTCAGCGCGGCTTCTCCTGAGACCACCAGGAAACATCCAAACCCGAGATCGTTCCAGTGCATCTTGCGCGGCAGCGTCGGTTTTCGCATATCTTTCCGCTGAATAGCTATGCGTTGTCCCGTATGATCCCGATACGCCAGAACGCATTCACCTTTCACCAACCAATTTCACGCTCTAATCACGTTCTCAATTTGGGCATCGCATTACCGCTGAGCGGAAGAAATGCTGTGCATCGGGGATGAGGTCCGCCCGTGATGCTATGCGCTCTGACTAAGTGGGGTTGATGGTGGGGCCAGCAGCAGCCGGCAATCCTCAGCGGAGTGCACAGCGATGGCCGCGATCCAGCATCAGTTAAAGCCTACAGCGCCGCCGGTGCTGCCTCTCCTCGGTCGCTTCTTGCGTTTCTTTGACTGCGCCGGGGCAATTCTCTCCTGGCCCGCAGGCGCATTCAGCGCCTCGGCACCAAAGCCGGCTTCTGTACCGGGACACTCCGCCGTGCCTCCCCGCGCGCGAGATGACGCGCGAGCGGTGGGATCGTCGACTTGGCGCCATATACAAAGCGCAGGACGGGGCCGAAACTGAATGCGGCCGCTGGCCCGACGACGTACAGGCCGGGCACCGAGGTCTCGGAATCACGAGACAACACCGGCGCCTGGTGCACTGCCTTCATCTGAGCCCGCAGCTTGTCGCTGAGAAAGCGGATCGCGTTTACATCGATGCGATAGCCGGTAGCGGCGATCACATGATCGGCCGTCATACTCTGTTCGCCGTGCGGGCCTGAAAGTGTGAGGGCGACACGTCCGTCGCGCAGTTCTGCACGCCGCGGCGTGACGCCGGTCGTGATCGGCAACTGGCCGATGACCCGGTCGCGCATAAACCAGCCTCCAGCCGGCCCGAGCGTGCCGCGCACGATGCGGAAGCGTTGGTTTTCCGGGAGGTGCCAGAATAGATGCGGCGCCTTGGTGTAGAAGACATGCCGCCAGCCCGACCCGATACCCGTCCTCGGATGGCGGAGCTGTTCGATAGTGTTTGCTAGAGAACCGCGATCTTCGGACCGGGTGTGAAAGCGGATATCTGGGCGCCGCGCCAAGAGCTGCACGTACGCGCCACTTTCGTGCAGCAACGCGGCGATATCGGTGGCCGACGAGCCGCTGCCGACTACCGCGACCTGGCGCCCGCGGAAGCCGTCCAGCGGGCCATGATGTGACGCATGCGTCACATATTGACGCGGCAGGCCGGTTAGCTCGGGCGGGATGTAGGCGAAATCGCTGACCCCGATCGCGATGACCACGCGCGACGAGGTAACCATCTCGCCGTCTTCCAGCTTGACGGAGAATCCATCGCTGCCGCGATCAAGCCCAATCACGAGGCGCGGGTCGAGATCCGGGACAAAACGCTGCTGAAATGCGGTGCCATAGGCGATAAAATTTTCGGCGGTCACCGGGATGCCGTCATCGGCATAGGTGAACCCCTGGGTGCGGCTGAACTCCTTCAGCGTGAAGGCGGCTTCGGGATCCTCAAGGTTGGAGGCGAACCCATCCGACTTTAGCAACATGCCCTTTGGCATCTTACTGCGCCAATTTCCCATTACGCGGCCGAACACACGACAAGGAATGTCCCGCCCGCGCAGATGCGCAGCAAGCGACAGGCCATAGGGTCCGCTGCCGATAATAACGATTTCGCTCACGCTATCCTCGTAGGCATTGATCGTGTTGTAGAGCCACGATGTTCATGAACCGCACAAGCCGTTCGAACTCAGCTGTCGATCGATGAATCAGACATTGAAATCGGCAGGGTATGACCAATGGAGCCCCAGAAGCTTCGTCGCGAAGATCGGTGACCCATTCGCAATCCCGAGCGAAAGATCTAATTCGACGATTTTAAGAAAGTCCATCGAATCCCGCATCTGCTGCCCGTTCTCGCCCGCGCTGGTGCCGCGCCAAAATCAGAATGTTGCGGGGCCTCACGAGCGGAATGCGACACGCAGCTAATCCGTTAGCTGCGGGGGTCGGGTCGATACGTGGCAATTTAAGGGTAACCCGCAACGCTCGCGGGCCGCAGCGCCCTGGCATGTGCAGGCCGAGGCCACCAAGGCTAATCATTTCAGATAGTTACTGCATCGTATCAAGGAGCACCATTGTATATGGCAAGTGGGCAGCCCGCAAAATATTGGCTCGGACAAGCCCTGAGGTCGGGCAGCGAGCTGGGAAAATCAAGATGAACGACGCGGCGCCGAGCCCGGGAAGACTCGTGCTGTACACACCTGACATGCAGACAACGGTGGGCAGGCGGGGGGACGGCGCCGAAGAATACGTCGCGCTAATCGGGCAAGTGTGCGTTAGCGCCGGCAGCAACAAACCCTATTGCCACCTATACGTCATGCCGCCTTTTGCTCCAGCATATTGGGAAGGGTATGTGCAGGAAGGAGAAGGACCGCGGAGTTGGCGCTGGCCCTTGGGCGGTTCAGCTGGCGATCGCTCGACCGACTGAGGTGTGCATTCCTGCTTTAAGCCTTTAGTATTACTGCTGACTAAGCCCTAAGGAGCACGCTCCAGGCCTGCGGCTTGAAACAAGTTCGCGTCTCGTTCTATGGGCCGGTGCCGTATCTGCGGGCAGACCGTCTCGCGAAACCGCCTCAACCGTGATCAGCAACGCGTCGCCGCCGATACGCGAATTGGTCCTAAGCTGCGTACCGGTTCCGGGGCACGGGCAAAGATAGGCCGAGGTTGACGCGCAGTGTGGTTCCCGAGTGCTTCGGCGCAACACCTCGGCGATCTGGCGGCCCCGGTAGATAACCGGACTTGTCCGATGGCGGCGATGCGTCGGAGACGCCCACGCTCCATAAAACTCCGAAACCGCTATCCCCAGCCTCAGGTATATATCGGCTAGGATGCTTACCCTGCGTCGGGTCGCTGTGGCCACTAGGGGGACGTTTGCTGGGTAGCGGGGGCAAAAGGGGGCGTCGGTGCACCGCATCTTAGTCGTCGATGACGACGTGAACCTAGCGGACATGATCCGTGAGTTTTTGACACTCGAAGGGTTTGAGGTTGATGCCGTGCATGATGGCCCCGCTGCCTTGCAGCGCGGGCTGGCGGAGACCGACCTGCTGGTCCTGGACGTCATGCTCCCTGGCCTCTCGGGGTTCGAGGTACTGCGCCGCTTACGGCAGCACACGAATATTCCCGTCATCATGTTGACCGCTCGGGGCGAGGAGGTCGACCGCATCGTCGGATTGGAAATCGGTGCGGACGACTATGTGCCGAAACCTGTCAATCCGCGGGAACTTGTTGCACGCATCAGAGCCGTCCTGCGTCGCGCCGGATCGCCACCGTCCGACTCGTCGCCCGAAGTTACTGTCGGAGGTATCCGTGTCGATCCCGCATCGCGCAATGCATGGTCACACGACCAGAAACTCGATCTTACGACCGCTGAATTCAATCTCTTAGAGCATCTGCTCCGCCATGCGGGTCGTGTCGTGCCACGCGACGAGCTTTCTGCGGCGGCATTCGGCCGCCAGGCGTTTGGCTCGGCAGATCGTAATGTCGATACGCTGGTCAGCAAGGTGCGCCGCAAACTCGGGCCGGCGAGCGATCTGGATGACCGGATCAAGACGGTGCGCAATGCCGGTTACATCTATGCGGTCCCGTCAGCCTAATCGCTGTTACAGTTCAGCCGCCGGATGTCGCGCAGCTATCAGGGTGTACGTCGGGCAAAGTGCCCGAGGAGCTTACGAGCGCTTGCTCTGTATGCTTCGTTCGGGCTCGGATTTTGCTGGCTCGGGCATGCGCGGGCAGACAGTTATGAGCTCGGTCACGGCCTAAATCTCGGCCCGTTTAATGTCGCGGGATACAGCAATCTTGTCCTCGACTTGCCGGCGCAGAGAGTTAAATCGCTTAATCTTGACGACCTCAGCCTGTTCGTCACCGGTCACGTCAACAGCGCCTTCAATCCGTTCCTCGAGGCGGAACTCACGAGCCTCAGCCTTCTGCCCCCCGGGCGCCTAGCTGGCGAGCACGAGGCAGGCGATGTCGTAATTGAGCGTCTTTATAACGACTCATACCTGACCGATAGCACGACACTGCGTCTGGGTAAGATGCTGTCCCCGGTCGGCGAATGGAACGAGATCCACGCGGCGCCGCTTGTTCTTACAACCATCCGGCCGGCCGTCACCTATCGCAATTTCAGTGAATATGCCACGGGTCTGTCACTGCGTTATGCGGACCCCTATCCTTACCTTCCGGATGTACAGGTCTATTGGCAGCCAGCCGGCGAGTTCTCGGCGCGGCCGAGCCTACGACTTGCTGCGTGATGATTATTACTATCGCGGGCTCCGGTTCACAATTCCTCGCGACCTCACCACGCTTGTATACCGCGCTCGCCTGCTTTGGCACGGGCGTGAAGTACCCGAGCGCACATTGTGCACCCGGCATATACCTCGGGACGCCACCATCTTGGAGCTTGGCGGCTGTATCGGCTTCATCTCGTGTATCGTTAACCGGCATCTTTCCGCTCCATCGCGCCACGTCGTCATCGAGGCACACCCCGCGCTTATTCCCTATCTGCATGCAAACCGTGATGCGAACGCCGCAAGATTTGCCATTCACCACGCGGTGATTGGGCGGGAGAGCATAGCCGCCTTTTTTCTCCGTGACCCCTACGCATTAGGCAGCTCGATGGTGCGGCGCAGTGGTCGTGAAATCTCAGTGCCAGCGCTGACCGTCGATGCCGTTCAGGCAGCGCATGGCTGGCGTTTCGACACTCTGATTTGCGACATCGAGGGCGGCGAGGCCGACTTCTTCAACGACAACAAGGTACTGACCGAAAAGCTGCGAGCAGTGGTGCTGGAGTTCCACCCTCACATCATCGGCGAGCGGCGCTGCCAAGAAATCCGCGCTCTCCTCACTGCCGCAGGCTTGGCTCGCAAGGAGGTCATCGGCGATGTCGAAGCATGGGCCCGCCCTGCCTGAGCCGCGTGCAGGCTCGGAGATCTGTTTAGCCATTGCCCCCTGAGAAGAGAGCATCCGATCATCAGGAGACAACAACCTCGCGCGGGAGTTATCAACGGCCGCTATGGGGCAGGAGCCATTTGGCATAGCCTGGGGAGCCCGATGGCTCGTTCGCCCCAATAGCGGTCGTTCTTGAGTGTCGAGCATATCGATGGCCGAATTCCGACGCAGTCACATAGCGTGGATATGGACCGGATTTCCGTCTCGCGGTGTCCGTCTTCGATCAACCAGTCACGGAAATGGCGAACCGCCGGCTTTTAAAGGGCCTCTGATATCAAGACTGCGTAGTATGCGAATTGCGCCGGCCAATTTAGATGGAGGCCTCGATTAGCTTTTTTGATCGAAAATCGTCTTCGGCGTAACTATCCCGCACTGCTCAGTACAAGATTGCCAATGCGCTTTGCCGTGCATCAGCCCCCTGGGTACCGCCGATCGGCTTAGGTGCCAGGAACTGCATACGCCGTCGGTAGTAACTATCCATTGCATCCTTTACGCACGGTAGGTTCGTGTGAGCATAGGTGCATCCGCCGCTCGGTACTAGCCGCCATGGTCAAAATTTGATCACGTGGTGCTCTGACCGAGACCATCGAACATTTTCAATTGTGGATGCTCATCTATGCGCCGTATCGACGTTGTAGTCATCGGGGCTGGGCCGTATGGCCTTTCGCTCGGAGCTCATCTGCAGTCACGTGGTATGGACTTCCGAATCTTTGGAAAGACGATGGCGTCTTGGAGCGAAAATATGCCTGAGGGCATGTTGCTCAAATCCTATCCCTGGGCATCGAGTTTGTCTGATCCTGATTCCAGTTTCACGGTTAAGAAATTTTGTATGGAAAATGCGCTGCCGTACGATGATACGCTGATGCCACTTCCAGTGGATTCGTTCATTTCATATGGGAAGTCTTTTCAGCAACGTTTCGTTACAAACGTCGAAAACAAACAGGTGATGAAGCTTCGACCGACTGCATCAGGAATAGAGGTCCATCTCGAAAATGACGAGTTCGTCGAGGCATCACACGTGGTGATCGCAATCGGCGTGACACCGTTTGCGAATGTACCGGCGATTGCCAATAGTGTCCCTGCCGAGTTCGTCTCACACAGTTCTGCGTACGGGCCGCTCGATCAATTACTGGGGAAAGAGGTGGCAGTCATCGGCGCAGGTTCGTCCGCCACTAATATGACAGCTCTTCTCCATGAACGCGGCATTCCTGTTACCTTGGTTGGGCGCCGTCCCGAGATTGGCTTTGCCGGCACACCTCAATTACGCAGTCGCTTTCAGAGAATGATCGCACCGAGCGGTGGTATCGGAGATGGTTGGACTATGGGCCTCTGCGCAACAGCGCCATGGGCAATCCATATGCTGCCATCAAGTGTCCGCCTTCGACTGGCCTACCCACGCGCACTCGGACCGCTCGGCGGTGCCTTCATGCGTGATCGTGTGATGGGAAAAGTACCCATGCTGCTCGGTCAGAATCTGCGAAGACTTGATATCGTCAAGGACAGGATCGAGCTGTCGTTCGGTATGGCGCAGCGTCCGCTGCGGGTAGACCACGTGGTGTTCGCCACGGGATACAAGACAGACCTCGGTCGGCTCTCATTCCTCTCAGAAGACATGGTCGCGCAAATGCGCCGGATCGAGTCTGCCCCCGCTCTTTCGAGACATTACGAATCGTCGATTCCTGGTTTGCACTTCATCGGTCCAGCGGCAACCAACAGCTTCGGTCCCGTATCCCGCTTTGTGCACGGTACGCCACATCCTGCACGGCACCTCGCGAAGTATTTTGCTGCTATCCTACCGCAGCGACGTATTCAAGTTCGGAAAGCGCATGGCATCCAGGTAGCGGCGGTGCGCTGACTCGGGCCGGCGTTACGCAGGTAACAAACCCTTTCGAGATCGCGCTTGTCCATCGTCAGCTGTGTGATCCGGAGGGAGCCGTTCGTCGTTTCGATCTGAGCGTCAGGTGAGCGATGCGAGCAGACCGGTACTCGATGGGTGTTGGACTTTCGCTCACGACCGTTAAGCCACTCTGGGCCGGAGACTTATTTGCTCCAGATGATCGTCGGCCAGTCGCGTCTCGTGGCCTCGGGAATTGATGCCGGGTATCCAAGACAGATCGCGGCCCCCGGCACGAGGTCGGGTGGAATTCCAAGCTCGGCCTTGATGCTGGGATTCCTCAGCCACAGTAAGGGTGACCCGACCCAACAGGTGCCAAGTCCTCTTGCGTGTGCCGATAGAAGCAAGTTTTCCCCCGCGCGACAGCAGTCCTCAACCCGACCGGATACGACGATTAAGACTGGAGCCCCCCAAAAGACCTCAAAGTCCGGTGTCTCGGCCCATTCCCAGCCGGGCTCGTCCGGGTGATTTTCTTTCGCATACCGCTTCGCCCGTTGCCCATAGACAGAAATTCTGTCGAGCCCCTCGATCACATTAAATGTCCATGGAACCTGACCGCGGCGCGGCGGCGGAGCTTGCGCGGCATCCCATATCAGCTGTTCGAGGAGGTCTCGGTCGACCCCTCGGCTTAAGTAAGATCGGATCGACCGGCGTGAACGAATGGCATCAATCGTATGCATGGCATCCCTCACCGTGAACCCCGGACTCGGCGAACTCACTCCTCCGGCAGGCCGGCCCGGCGCAGGCCAGTGACGAAGAGTTCGAGAACTTCCGGTGCCGCAAAATGAGCGCGCTCGCGCAGGTCGGCGATGGTCAGTTTGGGGTCGATGGCAAGCGCGCGGCTAAGTTCGGCGCGCGCCTCATCCATATGGCCAAGATGCGCCAACGCGACGATTTTGACCCGCATCACGGCGACCATCCGAGGTTGCTCGTGCAAGGCGCGGTCGGCCCATTCGATCGCTTGTTCGAAGCGCCGCGCGGCGACATGAGCGGCAGCGATATTGCCGGCGTAGAGAGAAGCATACGGGTCGAACGGGCTCAAACGGCGCGCCCGCTCGATGGCTTCGATTGCTTTCTCGGGCTCGTTGCGCGACGCGTGGATATGGCCTCTGATCAGCCAGGCGTGAGCTGCGTTTGGGTTGAGCGCCAGGGCGCGATCGAGAGCCGCCACCGACATCGCCGCTTCGCCGGCGAACCGAAACAGCGTCAAGGCAGCCCGGCAAACCGTTTCGGCGTCGTCGCGCTCCGCTTCGAGCGCCTGGCGGGCCAGGCGGCAGGCTTCGTCGATGTCGGCATCCGACTGTGCCCCCCACCCCTGAATTCGTTGCAGCGCTCGACACCAGCCGAGCATGGCCGCGGCCGGCGCGCAGAAGGGGTCGATCGCTAATGCCTGCCGGGCGAGCACGACTGACTCGGCGACGCTCTCTTCGGTAAAGCGGTATGATTGCGCCAATGCACGCAGATAGAGATCGTAAGCGGTGAGGTTCGCGGTCGGCTTGCGGCTGGCGCGTTCGATCTCGGCCTGGCGCAATTTCGGTTCGATCGCGCCGGCGACGCTCGCGGCAACCTCATCCTGTAATGCGAAGATGTCGTCGAGCGCGCCGTCGAAGCGGTCGGCCGAGAGGTGCGCGCCGGTTGTCGTGTCGATCAATTGCCCGGTAATACGCACCCGGTTGCCGGCTTTGCGTACGCTGCCTTCGAGCACGTAGCGCACGCCCAGCTCCTGCGCCACCTGCTTCACGTCGGCCGGTTTGCCCTTGTAGGTGAAGGCGGAGTTGCGGGCGATGACGAAGAGCCATCGCAATCGCGCGATTGCCGTCGTGATCTCCTCGACCATGCCATCAACGAAATACTCTTGCTCGGCATCTCCGGTCAGGTTCTGAAAGGGTAAGACCACGAGCGACGGCTTGTCGGGGAGTGGCAGCGGTGCTACGACGGGCAGTGCCGCGTGGGGCGATGTGCCGAGAGCGACGGCATAGGTGCGCACCGGCCGAGCGATGTTCTTGACCTGCTGCTCGCCGAGATCGTCGAAGGCGATATCGAGCTTGTCGCGCACCTGCTCGTGCGCCGCGGCGCTGAGACAAATCCCGCCGGGCGCGGCCAACGCTTCGAGCCGGGCGGCAATATTGACGCCATCGCCGAAGACGTCGCCATCCTCGATGAGGATATCGCCGAGATTGATGCCCATGCGGAACTCGATGCGCCTCCCTGCCGGTGTCGCGGCGTTTCGGGCGATCATCTCCCTCTGCAACTCGACCGCACAGCGCACCGCGTCGACCACGCTGGCGAACTCGACAAGCAGACCGTCGCCGGTCGTTTTGACGATGCGACCCCGGTGTTCGGCGATTTTGGGATCGCCGAGTTCGCGGCGAACCGCGCGCAGCGCGGTGAGCGTGCCCTCTTCGTCCTCGCCCATCAGCCGCGAATAGCCGGCGACATCGACCGCCAGAATGGCCGCCAACCGGCGCTCGACCCGCCCTTCGCTCATCGCAAGGCCAGTTCTGCAGGATATCTGCGGGCCGCAGGATATGATGGAATTCAGCCCGACGCGAGCACCCCTTCGGCGCCAATCAGGTGCCGACGCGAATGACGATCTTCCACTTACCGAAGCTTTTCAAGCTCGCTGCCACCCAGGTTCGGCTCGGGACAAAATTCGCTCGTCGGATGCTCCGCCTTCAAGGACGGTCGCAGTGAGCGAGCGGCGGATGTACGTCGGGTCAATTCCAAGCTCGGAGATAAGCGGCAAGCTTTAATGGACCGGTATTCGGGCGCAGATGGGACCAATGTAGCGATTGGCTGGGCCGCCCGCTAACCTCCGGACCATGCCTGATCTGGAATCACACGCTTATTCTTGCAAGGTCTGCGGCTGCCGCGTCGTAGACATCGGCCCCGGTCCCGACCGCAGCGGTATCTGCGAGACGTATCGTCTGTACGGCTGTACGGCTATCCCGAGACACCGGACCGGATCGCCTATGAGCGCGATACGCTCGGATTGCCGCCGCATCTGTGGAGCAGGCGGGTTAGTCTAGCATAAGATGACGCACCAAGAGTCTTTTTGACTCTTTATGTCGGAAAGTTATTTCGACTTAACCGAAGATCACGTTTTGTGATCCAAAAATTCGCGTTATGCGAATTGACGTGCAAAGTTGCACGGCGCGTAACCCCGGTCGGGGACAACTTGTCCTGTTGTACCTATCAGGCATGATATACTTCGCGCCACTAACGCGATGCTCATTGACGATCATTAACTTGAAGCGTAGAACGAAAAACGGCCGGACCTGGAACGTCCGACCGTTTCGCCACCGTAGGGTGGTAATGTTGGGTCAGCTTTCGGACAAGAACCCCAACAATCGCTAGGGAATCCTAGTCGAAGGCTGACCCCTTTTCAAGGCTTATTGCGTAAAGGGGATCATTATCGTGCATACTACAGACTTCGTTCCTGTTCCGTTTAGGGTGACGAAAGTACCGTCGCGTCGAGAGCGGCACGAGCCGATTCGGCCAGCACTGTATCTGCGCGACCTCGCCGACAATACCTGCCGCGGACACTGCCCTGCTGCAGCAATGGCTCACGGAATTTTCTCGAAGATGGGCAACCACCTTGCCCCGTATATCGCCGAATCGAGTTTCGTATGAGCTTGCCTCAAACAATTTCCGGGGAAGATCAAACGCGCGGAACTGCGTCAAGACGAGGTCATGCGGCATCGGGATGGTTGTCGGGCCGCGACAGAGTTCTGGGAGCATTTTTTCCGGACGCCACTTTCCACAGATGGGGTTGCTGAGATGCTCCACGTCGGCCGCCGACTTTCGGCGAAGGCGTCACTGGTACACGCTCCCGCCTCGTCGGCTTGCTGAACGGATACCCGCCGTTCAGCTCGGCAATCGGCACCGGCGGCTCATGCCCCATAGAGGCCATCGCGACTTAACGTGGTGACGGGCGCTGCTGCCGTTTCATCGGGTGTCACGCTTTAAGTTCTCACAACGAGTATACTCACCCCACTGAGAGCGTCGCTTACGTGAAGCCTTCAACCAGCAGCGACTGGCGGATATATCGGAAGCGCGACGCAGGGCTTCGCAAGGGGCCGACAACAAGACTCCGGCGACGAACAGCGCGAGCCCAGTTATGCGGAGCATCCCCTTTGGCATGGGCAGCAACTGGCCAACAACGACAGCGCTGGAGTTACGGCGCCTTGGAGCATGGGGCGCTCCGGCTGGGTGCGTGCCAGCACACGCAATCCCAGAAGCACGCTAAGGAGGAGTTTCGCCAGATCCGAGGCGGGGGGCGATCCCACGATCGAGCCGTCGGTCTGCCCGGCCTCGACGCTGCGCCGAAAAAATTCTTCGATCAGGCGCATCTCTCGAACGACGATCTCGCGGAACTCTGGGTCGTGCGGTGCCATTTCGAGTGCTGCGTTCACCAGCAAGCAGCCGCGCCGCTGCTCGTCGGCAACCGAACGTTCGATGATTTCGCCGAAGAACGCCCGGATCGCCTGCAGGGGCGGCAAGGGCGACAAGCGAGCGATACGATCGTGAACGCTTTGTGTGAGGTAGTAGTCGAGCGCGCGACGGTATAGCGCCCGCTTGTCACCGAATGCGTTGTAGAGGCTGGCGCCGGTGATGCCCATGTGCGCCGCCAACTCGCGCACTGAGGTCTGCTCATAACCCTGCGCCCAGAAGCAGCGCATTGCTGCGTCGAGCACGGCGGTTTCATCAAACTCTCGCGGTCGGGCCATCGAGCGCCTTTCGTGCGACTCCTGGTTGGAGCAAATCTCCACGGGCGGATTTTATGCGCATCGTTCTAAAATCAACCAAGATTACATCGTAACGGAGCCGATCGGCATGAGCGACCCGGTACCAGCGATTGCCGAAGTTGCGGCGAGCGGCGAGACGGCGGCGATCTTCGCCGATATTCGGCATGTGCTCGGCGTTGCTGTCGTAAACCTGATCTGGCGGCATCTGGCGACGATCCCCGGCGCCTTGCCGGCTGCCTGGGGCATGTTGCGGCCGCTTTACGCTGACGGCACGATCACCGCCGAAGCCACGGCTTTGCATCGCGACATCGCTTTGCCCGCGTTGCCCGGATTCCCTGCGGAGGCGCTCGCGCTGGTCGGTGTGGGTGCCGCCGAGCTTGCGCCGCTCCGCAGCATCCTGGCCGCGTATGACCGCACGAATGCGATGGCGCTGGTCGCGCTTTCGGCTCTGGCACAACGCCTCAGCGCCAACCCTGCGGTCGGCCAAACCAGTATACGGCACCACGCCGGTGACCAGGCCGCGAATGCCGAGCAGATACCGTTGCCGCCCTTGCCGGCGATGGCCGAATTGGCGCCCGATGTCGCTTCTCTGGTATCGCGGCTGAACGGGCTTGGGACGCGGCGCGCGACGCCGATCCTCGCCAGCATGTACCGGCATCTCGCCCATTGGCCGGGCTATCTGGCGCTCGCCTGGATGCTGGTCGCGCCGCTCAACGCCGACGGCACGCTCGACCAACTGATCGCGGCTGCGCTGGCCAACGCGCAGGCGCGCGCGGTTGGCCTTGCGGCAGGGCTTGTAATACCGACGCCGATCGAGGCGCCGCTTTCCACAGCGATCGTCCCGCGGTCGAGCCATTCGCTGGCGACGTCCTCGCCAAGATGGTTGTGATCTGCGCCGTTTTGCGTCAGGCGACCTAAACAGGATTGTTTTATAGCGTTTGATCTAAAAACAGCGCAGTATCGGCATCGCCCTAAGCCACAATCCAGGAGAGGTGGCGTGACGCGATTGACCGATCTGCCGGCAGGCCAGGCGCAACGGCTCGCCGAATTGGAATGCCCCGATTTCACGACCCGACCCTGGGTGAAGGGGCGACCCTTGGCGCAGCGCCGCGTCGCCATCGTGTCGTCGGCCGGCCTCGTCGTCCGGGGCGAGGAGCCCTTTCGCGGCCGCGACCCCGATTACCGGGCCATTCCCGCCACGACGCGGGCGGAAGACCTGCTATGCAGCCATATCTCGATCAACTTCGACCGCACCGGCTTTCAGGAAGACTGGAATGTCGTGTTTCCGATCGACCGGCTGCGCGAATTGGCCGAGGACGGCACGATCGGTTCGATCGCCGATTGGCACTACTCCTTCATGGGTGCGACCGACCCGATCCAGATGGAACCGCATGCCCGCGAGCTTGCCGGCCGGCTGAAACAGGACAAGGTCAACGCCGTCATCCTCGCCCCGGTTTGACCGCTCTGCACGCGCGCCGTGAGCGCGCTGGGGCATTATCTGGAGGAAGAGGGTCTGGCGACCGTCGCCATCGCGTTGATCCGGCCGCAGGCGGAAAATACCAAGCCGCCGCGAACGCTGTGGGTCCCGTTTGAACTCGGCCGGCCGTTCGGGCCGCCGCGCGACCCGGCATTCCAGAAACGGGTCATGCTGACCGCGTTACGGGTGCTGGAGCGTGATGACGGCCCAGTGCTGATCGAGGATTTCACCGATGACGATCCGCGCTCGGTGCCCGATCCGGCCTGGCAGCCGCCGTTCATGGCGGCAGCAGTAGCGGCCGGCCCTGGCGATTCGCTGGCGTCGCGGCTGGAGGCGGAAATCCTGTCGCTGCAAGGCGCGCATCAGCGCTGGATGGCGCAATATCGCCGTAGCACGGTCGGCCTGGGCGGCCTCGCGATTGCGGATTGCGCGCGCTATATCGGCGACTGGCTGCGCGGCCAGGAGCCGCCAAGCCCGCGCGACGGGTTCTCCGCCCCGCTGATGCTGCGCTTTGCTGTCGATGACCTGAAGGCGTTCTGCCTCGAAGGCGCGACCGCTGGTGACGCGCGACCGTCGAGCCGACAACTCGGCGACTGGTTCTGGAACGAAACCGCCACCGGAGAGGCGCTGCATGCGCTCCGGGCAATGCTGCTGACGCATTCGGACGAGCGGTTACGCCTGATCGTCAGCAACTTCATCGTGCCCGCCGCGCGGGTACGGCCGGGATGAGGCGCCGATGACGGAACTGTCCGGCGTCAAGGTGATCGCGTTCGACACCGGCGGCACGGTGCTCGACTGGCATGGCGACCTCGTGGCGGCGATGAGCGAATGGGGCGCCGCGCGCGGCATTGCTCACGATTGGCATGCGCTTGCCAACGAACACCGGCGCCGTTCGCTGCGGCGGATGACGAACACCGTCGAACCCGATTTCAACATGGACGACGTCCACCGCGACGTACTCGGCGAATTGTTCGACGAATACGGGCTTGGTGGTTCGAGCGATGAGCCGCAGGCGATAGCGCGCCGCTGGCATGGGCTCGACGCGTGGCCCGATTTTGCGCCGGCGCTGCGCCGCTTGCGCCGGCACTACCCCTGCGTTTCTTTTACGATCCTCAGCCTGTCGCTAATCGTCGACGTGTCGCGTCGTAACGCGCTCGATTGGGATGCGGTGATCCCCTGCGAGATGCTGCGCGTCTACAAGCCGCTGCCCGATGCGTACCGGCGCGCCGCCAAGTTCCTCGGCGTGGCGCCTGGCGACATCCTGATGGTGGCGTGCCACAATTTCGATCTCGATGCGGCCCGCGGTGTCGGCTATCGCACGGCGTTCGTCCGCCGGCCCGACGAATGGGGTCCGGCCGGACCGCCCGACCCGGTGCCAAATCCGGCGACCGACATCGTCGTCGACGGCTTTGCCGAACTCGCCGATTGCCTCTGTGCCTGACGCCTCGGGCAGGATTGAGGGGCGAACAGGCCCTCTTCATCCGCTGCTCGATCTGCACGGTACCGCGGCTGGAGTTGCCGCCGGGTGCCTGATGTCGCTCGGCGCGCCGCTGTCCTTTGCCGCGGCGCGGATGGCGATCCTGAATGACGGCTTCACCCCAGCCGACCTGATCGTCGCGCGATATGCGGTGGCAGGCTTGGTGATGCTGCCGGTGCTGCTGTGGATGCGCGCCTCCGATCTCGGCGGTATCGGCTGGCGCCGCGGCCTGATGCTGATGGCGACCGGCGGACCCGCCTTCACCGTTTTGCAGACGGCCGGTCTCGCCTACGCGCCGCTCGGGCATGGAGGTGTGATCACACCTGCCGCGGTGGCAATCCTCAGCACGGCCTTAGCCGCGGTGTTTCTGCGCGAGCGGCCGGGCGTTGTTCACCTGCTCGGTGCATGCCTGATGCTGTGCGGCATCCTGTTGGTCGGGTCGGACGCATTATTCGGCTCCGGCGGCCCCCATACCTGGTTCGGCGACCTGTTGTTTCTCGGCGCAGCGACCGCCTGGGCGAGCTTCTCGGTCCTGGTGCGGCGCTGGCGCGTCGATGCCTTGCGGGCGATCACCATCGTCTCCGTCCTGTCCGCGGTGGCGACGGTGCCCGGCTATATTGCCTTCGGCGGCGGCGCCCATATCGCGACCCTGCCGATGCATCTGGTGATATGGCAGGGTCTGCTGCAGGGCGGACTACACGGCGTTCTGGCGACGCTCGGCTTCACCCATGCGGTTCGCGTCCTGGGTGTCAGCCGGGCAGTCTTCTTCGCCGCCGTGGTGCCGGCAATTTCCGTGCTAATCGGCATACCCGCCTTGCACGAAATTCCCAGTGTCGCGCAGTGGCTCGGTCTGGGCGTGGTAACACTGGGATTAATGATCGCGATCCTGCTGCCGCCTCTGCTTCGACCGACGCGGCGCAAGCACGGGTGAATGCCGCGTCTGCAAATTCCGACGGCGCAGGTTAATCGACGATCAGCCGGGCTCGGGCCGCCGTTCAGCGCTATGTCCCTCGGGATCCTACTGGGTAGAGCGACGACGCCGATCCACCAGAGATATAGCCCCAACGCGCCGAACACGAGATTGAGCCAAAACGTATAGTTCACGCTGAAGTGCGTGAGCTGCGCGCGCACGTTGGTATCGTGGTGCGGCACCAACCCCAGGCCGGTGAATGCAAGGTCCATGATGAGTGCCGCGACCGCCATCGTCACGTAGAACACGACTCCCATGTAAAGCGCCATGCGCCAGCCGAAATACCGGCGATAAGTATCGAGAAGCGGCAGGACGATCAGGTCGGCATGAAGGAAGGCGGAACGCCGCCGAAGCTGGCGCCGCCGGCCCAAAGCACGGCCGCAAGCGGCACGTTGCCGATCGAGCAAACAAAGGTTGCCATCGCGATCAGCGGGCCGAGGAGCGCGTTGGCCGGCACCTTGAGCCAGGGCGACGCGTCTGTCAGGAACAGTGCCTTCCAGAACGCGTCTGGCAAGAAGGCCGCTAGGAAACCGCCGACGAGACAGCCGATGGCGAGGTCCTTCCACAGCATGGACCATTCCATCGTAAAGTTCTGCGCCACACGGACGCGGGTCTGCGGGTTGGTCAGCCTTGGCCGATCGTGCGCCCCTTCACCACCATCGTCATGTGCTGGTGACCGCCGCTCGCCTCCTCGTTGCGAGCGAGCCGCTTCCATCAGCTCGCTGGGATAGGCCAGTTTCACCAGGGTGCTCATCACGGCGATCAGCGCGAGGCCGCCGACCCACTCGCCGGCCGTGAACTGCCAGCCCATGAGCAGATAGAGCATGACGCCGAGTTCGCGAACGAGATTGGTCGATGCAAACAGGAATGCCAGCGAGGTGATGAGCGCGGCGCCCTTTTTGAACAGGGTACGCATGATCGCCGCCGAGGCATAGGAACAGGAGGACGACGACGCGCCGGCGAAGCGCG
>JAFAYW010000231.1 GCA_019240125.1 Alphaproteobacteria bacterium | reverse complement strand
CCGGAATGGACGCTCGAAGTCATGGGCGAGGGCGCCACCGACCCCACGGGCGGCGGCGAGCCGGAGTTCGGGCGGCGCAGCCGGACCGGCATCGACCGGCGCATGCGGACCAACGCGGCTTCGTCGGCCAAGGACGGCCGCTACTATCTTCAGCTCGGCGCAACCGAGCGAGTGCGAAACAAAGCTCCGCGAGCGGCTCCTGCCGCCATTCGGCGATCTCATGTTCCACAGGGATCGACGCGCGGCGATGGCCCGGGCAGCAGCTGGGCCCGCTAAGCACCCGGCCAGGACGGACGCCGACCGGCGCTACGGTCAATCCGCGACCAGGCTACCATTTGGCCCATATCTCGCCCCAGGCCTCGATGCGCAACCTGCCGGACTATAATCCCAACGAGATGATCACGCGGTTCCTGCCCACCGGAAAAGGGCACGCCCACACCTTATTCGATCAGGCCTGGCAGCGCGAATTCATGTGGATCAATCGGACGACCGGGCGCACCACTACCACGGCGGCCGAGCTCGACGCCGTCGTCACTCGGGCGGTCAAGACCTCGGGGGCCTTCTCCGCCGCGGAAGCGGAATCGATCGCCCAGATGATCAAGAACGACCTCTACTTCCAACTGGGTCTAAGCCCCTCAACTCCATTGAGAATGCCAGGATTCTGACCACTCCCAACACTTACAAATACACACATGCACCTATAAAGCATAAGGAACGTGCTTGACTACATCGATAACATGCTGCGGACGCTGCTCCGCCTGCACGTTTTGTCTTCCAGCGCGGCGACAGCGAGCGGGCGCTGCTCCGATCGGCTTTCGGGATGTATCGTCGCCGAGATGGCAGCGCCCGATAGGCTCCCCGGTGGACCCGATCATGCAGGTCCTCGATCCGGCGACCGACGTCTGAAATCGTGACCGGTTTGCGTCACGCGATGCAAAGGGACATCGGCCGCCGTTGCCGCTTCAATCCCCATGCTGGCGATCGCTATTGCGCCCACAGCGACATTGTTTAAGCGCCCCCTGAAGGAAGTCATCGCCTTTCCCCTCTCCTACTTCTGGCTTGGATAAGTTTCCAGAACAGGGAGGGGCAGATGAGCCTTCGACGGCGTGAATCGCTGCGCTCGGCGGGGCCGAAAAGGTGAAGGCGCGCCGTGGCGTGGCCGAGCAGGGACTCGGTAATGGTCCCGGTGCGCGTCTCGAGGTCGCGGCCGATCGCGTCGGCGCAGGCGAGGAGGTCCTTGGTTGCACCGGCGGTGCGCGTCTGGCCGTCTCGACCTGGTACGATCGGCGAAGCCGCGTTCGAAATTACCTCGCGGGTGGCAATGGTGTTGGTACCTTAAGGGGGAAACCGTCGGGACCGAATCCTGGTTCAGCTGCTACCACCGTGATAAAGCCTGAAACACCTTGTCGCTGGGGAAAGCAATCATAGCACTGCTGGTTCGCTAATCCGAATCGCACGTCTCCCCATGTGGTTAACTCAACGCTTGATCCGGCCTTGGTAGGAAGATCGACGGGCGTCGTCCAACGAAGGGCCGGCACGAGGCCAGCCACCACACCGTCAGCATGGGTGAGATCAAACGCATAGACGGTGAAGCCCGGTCTATCGTTTCTACGAATGACAGTACCTTTTGCATTTGAACGAGTATATCTCATTTCCGGGAATTTGCCCGTGTCGCCGCCTGCGACTAAGATATTGAAATCCACTAAACCAACGCTGACATAACTACCCGCGCCCTGAGCGGAAGCAGCCATTGCAGCGTCGTTGTCGAACTTGAAATAGCCGCTCGCCGATCCACCATCGCTTAGACGAAGATCGAGCAAGTACGTCACTCTATGCGACCCCACCCCGAGTTCTGCGCGGCCGATGCCTGCAACAGGAACGACACCTCAAGTGTCGTCTGCGGCGGCATGTCCTTGGAGCGCCCGATCTCTAGCCGCGTGCCTTCGGCAACCAGTCCGCTCGAAAGTTCCAAGGGCCAACTAGGGGGCACGCCCAGCGCACTCCGGCGCCACTGCACGTCTGACACATCGGCGCCTGGACGGACAACCGCGACGACCTCCGCCTGCGCTGCGACACCGGGGGCGCGTGCGTAGATGGGGAGGAACGCGTCGTAACCTACCGGAGGCCTTTTCACCGCGTCCATCCCGAACGCCTCAGGCAAGATGTTTTCCGGAGCGACAACGCCACCCAACGGCAGCCTGAACACGCTCTGCCCCGGCCCCAGTTCGGCGTCGAGGCGATAGTAGAGGCGCTCGGGAACGCCAAGGGCTCGAATCAATCTTTTAACAGCCGGCTCAACCGGCAGCTTGATCTCCAGATACTGATCTCGCCACGCATCGCAGGTCACCCTACCAAGAGTCGGGGAAACAAGCGTCATTCCCCGGTCGCCCGAGACTGGATAGCGATACATTCCTTCGCGTCGGGGTACGTTAGCGCGGAACCGGTAGCTGAACGGCGCCCCATCGCCCAGTAACGCGTCGCAGGACTGCGCAATGCCCACGGCTGGATTGGTCAACATAATCGCAAGCAAGATCCCGAAAGCCGAGGCGAAATGACGGTCTATGCTCATGCTAGGTCTCCATCTGGCTAGGTCTCCATCTGGTCGGACAGGATACCCCCTGGCCGCTGCTAACGATCAAACTATTTCGGCGGTCTATCCGCGCGTCCTCCCCGAAGCGAAACTGCATGCGTTTCCGATTCAACCTGATCGAACCCCCCCTCGGTGTGTCGATGATAGACATCCTCCAGCCGGAGGATGTCGTCTTCGCTTAGATAGCTGCCGACCTTCACTTCGATAAGTTCTAGCGGGATTTGCCCTGGGTTGGCGAGGCGGCGAATCGCGCCGATCGGCACATAGACCGACTCGTTTTCGTGGACGAGGCGCACCTCCTCGTTGACCGTCACCTCGGCGGCGTCGCGCACCACCACCCAATGCTCGGAGCGGTGGAAATGCTTCTGCAATGACAGCCGCGCCCCCGGATTGACGCAAATACGCTTGACCTGATGCCTGGTGCCGAGATCCGCGGTCTGGTAATAGCCCCATGGCCGGTAGACGCGGCGATGTTCCAGCGCCTCGCTCCGGTTCTTCACCTTCAACAGTTCGACGAGGTCCCGAACCCGCTCGGCCTCGCGCTTCGCCACCACCAACACCGCATCGGCGGTCGCCACCACGACGATATCGTCGAGGCCCACCACCGTGGTCAGGATCGATTCTTCCGACCGGATGAGGCTGTTGTGGGTGCCGAGAACCTCTACCGGCCCCTCGATCGAGTTGCCGGCCGCGTCGCGCGGCTGCATGTCCCATAAGGCATTCCAGCTGCCGATATCGGACCAGCGGAAAGAGACCGGCAGCACGGCCGCGCGCGCGGTTCGCTCCATCACCGCATAGTCGATCGAAGTCTTCGGCGCTTGCGCAAACGCCGCTTCGCCAAGGCGGTGGAAGTCGAGATCGAACGCCATGCTCTCGACCGCGTCCCCGGCGGCGTTGCGGATCGCCGGAGCGAACCGGGACAGTTCCTCCAACATCACTTCAGCGCGGAACATGAAGTTACCGCTGTTCCACAAATAGCCGTCATCGACGTAGCGCGCCGCGGTCACCGCATCGGGCTTCTCGACAAAGGCCTCGACCCGGCAGACCGCCGATCCTTCTGCCGCCGGCTTCGCCCGGATATACCCGTAGTTCGCCGCCGGGTAGGTCGGCTTGACCCCGAAGGTGACGATCGATCCCGCCATGGCAGCCGGCAAGGCGGCGCGGCACGCGGCAATGAACGCCTCTATGTCGGGGATCAGGTGGTCCGCCGCCACCACCAGGAGCACGGCGTCGGCATTCTTCCGCACCGCGAACTCCGCTGCCGCGGCGACCGCGGCGGCCGAATCGCGCCGCTGCGGCTCCAGCAGGATTGCCGCCTTGACGCCGCGCGAGCGCGCCTGTTCGGCGACCACGAAGCGGAATTCCGCATTGGTAATGATGATCGGCGG
>JAFAYW010000152.1 GCA_019240125.1 Alphaproteobacteria bacterium | reverse complement strand
CCGCCGATCCCCGGCCCCAGCAGCCGCTCGGCGCGAGCAATCTCGATGGCGCGCCCCAATGTGCGGATCGCGTGCGGGTATTCCGAGCGGACATAGACAAACCCCTTGGTCGCCCCGACCGCAATGCCAGCGATCGCCATGCCCTCGATCAGCGTGAAGGGGTCGCCCTCCATCAGCATGCGGTCGGCATAGGTGCCGCTATCGCCTTCATCGGCGTTGCAGACGATGTATTTCTGAGCGGCAGTTGCATCGGCGGTAGTCTTCCACTTGATGCCGGTCGGGAAGCCGGCCCCGCCGCGGCCACGCAGCCCCGATGCCGTCACCGTCGCGACAATCGCCGCGGGACCGAGCGACAGAGCGCGATCGAGTCCGCGCATGCCGCGGTTTGCCCGGTAATCGGCCAGCGACAGGCGATCGATGATGCCGCACCTGGCAAAGGTGAACCGCGTCTGCCGTTTGAGAAACGGGATATCCTGCGGCGGCCCAAGGCACAGCCTGTGCGGGGCACCATCGAGCCAACCCGCCTCGAACAGGCCTTCGACATCGTCGGCCGTTATCGGCCCATATGCGATGCGGCCGGCACTGGTCTCGACCTCGATCATTGGTTCGAGCCAGAACAACCCGCGCGACCCGGTGCGCACAATGTCGAGACTGCGACCGCGGCGATGCCCGCCTGCGATGATCGCCCGCTCAACGACGCTGGAACCGAGCGCCAGCGCACCGGCATCCCACGGCACAAAGAGTCGGGTCAAGGCCGCCGCAGCTCGTCGATCAGCACCGCAAGCCGCTCCGCATCGAGGCCCCCCACCACCTTGTTATCAAGCATTGCCGAGGGTGCACAGGCGCACAGGCCGAGGCAGAACACGGGCTCCAGCGTCACTCGCCCGTCCGGGGTCGTCTGATGCCAGTCGAGCCCGAGCCGGTCGCGTGCGATGTCGGCGAGCGAATCCGCCCCCACCGCCTGGCAGGCCTCGGCCCGGCACAGCTTGAGCACATGCCGGCCCGGCGGAGCGGCCCGGAAATCATGGTAGAAGCTCACGACGCCATGCATCTCGGCGCGTGACAGGTTCAGCGCCTCGGCGACCAGCGACACGGCCTCCCGGTCGATATAGCCAAATTCGTGCTGCAAGGCGTGAAAGATCGGCAGCGCCGGCCCGTGAACGTGAAGATGTGCCGCGATGAGCTGCCGGGCGCGCTCGCGGTTCCAACCCGAGCGGGTTTCCATAAAAGCGTCCTACCCTTGTTATGTCGATCCACTGCCACGATGCGCAAATACCGCCCGCAATCAATAAAGCGGTCCCGTTTATCGATAGGCTTTCTCTATCGTTCGTCCAGCGCATGCAGCAGAGGCGCCAGGCGGCGGGCTTCTGCGACCAAGGCGGCGGTCAGCGGTGTCATCGGTTCGCGCTGCGGCACGATGAGGCCGATCATCGGGTAGGGCTCGGTGCCGACGATCGGTATGGCGCGGATCGGATCGCTCAGGCCGAGCGTGTCGGCCAGCCGAGCCGGCATGACGCTTGCCCACCTACCGGTCCGGACATGCGAGAACAACAGAATCATCGAGTTGGATTCCAGCGTCGGCTCAGGTTCGCCGCCGGCGGCCCGCAGATAGCGGTCAATGATGCGGCGGTTCTGCATATCGGGGGTGAGTAGGCACAGCGGGACCCGCGCCACCTCCGCCCAGCTCACCTGTGCGCGGTCGCCAAGCGGGCTGTCGGCCGCCGTCAGCAGTCGGTAGTGTTCGCGATATAGCGGCACGGTCTGGACCCGGCCGACCGGCTCGTTATCGACATAGCTCAGCCCCGCGTCGATCTCGAGATTCTCGAGGAGGCTCAAGACAGCTATCGAGGTGCAGGACAGCACCGTAAACGACACATCGGGATGTCGCGCACGATACGGCGTCGTCAGGCTGGCGACCATGGCAAGCGCGGTCGGCACCGCCGCGATCTTGAGGTGCCCGGCCAGACCCTGTTTGAGGGCGCGCATTTCCTGCCGCAACGCACGCTCGTCGCCAACGATGCGCCGCGCCCACTCCAGCGTGCGCTGGCCCTCCGGCGTGAAGGCATGAAACCGCGATCCACGCTGTACGAGGAGCACCCCCAGAACTTCCTCGAGCTGCTTTATCCCGGCCGATAACGTTGGTTGAGTGACACCACAAGCCTCTGCCGCACGACCGAAATGCTGCTCCTGCGCCAGTGCTATCAGGTAGTTGAGCTTGTCGAGCATGCGCAAGGATGCAGCGCTGGCGAAGCCACGTCATTGAGGCTCCACTTATCGATCAATAGAATTTTTCTATCAAGCTCTTCACGCCAGGTCGGCAGGTATAAAAGCCGCGTAGCTGCTCGACGTACTGGGCATAAGGGCGGCAAGCAGAAACGCTACTGGGCCTAATCCGACCCGCGAGTTGTTACGAAATGATACGCGAGCACAAACCTAGATTACAATTTGGTACGATTATTTGGCGATTTGAGGTGGGACAATTTTCGCTTAGGTGATGTTCCCCTTGGCATCGGCAACTAAACGAATATAGGTCCTCGCCATGAAGGCATTAGCTTCGATAGCGTTGGTCGCAGGGATGGCATTGAGCGCCCCGGCCTTGGCACAGTCCCCGAACCCCGCAGCCAACGCCGTCCAAGGCGGCGCCAGTGGCGCCACCACCGGCGCGATCATCGGTTGCATCGTGACGATCCCGGTCGGATGCGCACCTGGGGCAGCTGTTGGCGCCGCCGTTGGCGGTGGCGTTGGTGCTGTGGGTGGGGCTGCCTCCACCCCTCCGGCGCCTCCGCCTGCGGCCTACTACGCGCCTCCGCCAACCGTCGCGCCGCCGGTCGATGCCGGGCTTGCTGGAAGCTCGGTGAGCCGCTCTGAGACAACCACCGATCCCTATAGTGGTGACACGACGACCACGACGACCACGATCAATCGATAAGTTCGACCGTCAGTAAGCGCCGGGTACCCGCGCGGTTGCCCGGCGCTTTTTTGCATCAACCCGTTCTTGCATGAAGGCTACTAGGGTTTGCTCACCCTGGCATTTCCGTGCCCTAGCGACGCGACATGTCGAGCCGCGGGCCTCCGCGCTGTGCAGTAGGAAACTCACGAAACAACGAGATCGACTCGGCCCGGGCGCATTCGATATATTCCTAAAAATATATCGGGGGTGAGCGCGACGCTTACCCTGTGCATCACCAAGAGGCCTGATCAATGTACCAAGACGTTTTGCTGTTCATCGACGGCCAATGGACAAAAGCCGCGGGTGGCCGCTCGATCGCGGTCGTCAATCCCGCGACTGGCGAGCAGATTGGCACCGTCGCGCATGCCGATAAGAGCGATCTCGACCGCGCCCTTGAAGCTGCCGACCGGGGCTTCCGCCAGTGGCGCAAGGTATCCGCCTTCGACCGCTCGAAGATCATGCGTAAGGCGGCCGACCTCCTGCGCCAGCGGGCCGACCAGATCGCCCCGCTCCTGACTCTCGAACAGGGCAAGCCCGTGCCCGAGGCTAAGGGCGAGACTCTGGCCGGGGCCGATGTTATTGACTGGTTTGCCGAGGAAGCGCGTCGTGCCTATGGACGGGTGATCCCGGCACGTACCGAAGGTGTCTATCAACTCGTCGTCAAGGAGCCGGTTGGCCCGGTGGCGGCCTTTACCCCATGGAATTTCCCGATCAACCAGGTCGTGCGCAAATTGTCGTGCGCCGTGGCGGCGGGCTGCTCGATCATCGTCAAGGCGCCCGAGGAAACCCCTGCCTCGCCCGCCGAGTTGATCCGCTGCTTCGCCGATGCCGGTGTGCCGGCCGGGGTTATCAATCTCGTCTATGGTGTACCCTCGGAAATCTCCGAGTACCTCATCCCGCATCCGATCATCCGAAAGATGTCATTCACCGGTTCGACCGCGATCGGGAAGCAGCTCGCCGCGATCGCCGGGGCGCATATGAAGCGGGTGACAATGGAGCTGGGCGGGCACGCGCCATCAATCGTTTTCGACGATGCCGATGTCGATCTCGCCGCCAAGCTGCTGTCGGTCAACAAGTTGCGAAATGCCGGTCAGGTGTGCGTATCCCCGACCCGGCTGCTGGTTCAGGAAAATATCTACGAGGATTTTGTCGGCAAGTTCACGACCGCTGTAAATGCTGCACGCATCGGCGATGGCATGGAAAGCGGCACGCAGATGGGGCCGATGGCCAACGACCGCCGCGTCACAGCGATGGAGGCCTTTATCGGCGATGCCGTGCAGAAGGGCGCGACGCTGAAGACTGGTGGGAACCGGATCGGCAACAAGGGCAACTTCTTCGAGCCAACCGTGCTGACCGATGTGCCTATGGATTCTCGCATTATGAGCGAAGAGCCGTTCGGTCCGGTTGCGGTGATCGCACCATTCAAGAACTTCGACGATGTCATCGAGGAGGCTAACCGCCTCCCCTATGGACTTGCCGCCTATGCGTACACCCGATCGGCGAAGACAGCGCAGGCGATCGCCGCGTCGGTCGAGACTGGCATGATCTCGATCAACCATCATGGGCTGGCCCTTCCCGAGGTGCCATTCGGCGGCGTCAAGGATAGCGGGTATGGTTCGGAAGGCGGCTCCGAAGCGATTGAAGCTTACCTCAACACCAAGTTCGTCACGCAAGCCGGGCTTTAATCAGACCCGCAGCGGCGGCCGCTCAAGCAGCGGTCGTCAAAGCTCTGCCATCAGGTTCGGGTTTAATCGGGCTGGGCTGAACTGCCCTGCCGGCCGCGGTATTGTCGAAGGCACGCTTTCTGCATCACCGAAAACGAGCCTGACCGGCATAGGGGCCCCACGATGCCCAACACGATTGAGCTGGAATCCGACGACAAAGACCAGCCGTTGCGCGAGGATATCCGGCTGCTCGGCCGCATCCTTGGCGACACGGTGCGCGAACAGGCGGGTGAGCGTGTCTATGACACGGTGGAGAACATCCGCCAGAATTCGGTGCGCTTTCGCCGCCTCGAAGATGTTGCGGCACGGCGTGAGCTCGAAGCGACGCTGAACAGCCTCGCCCCCGAAAAGGCCATCCAGATCATCCGCGCCTTCGGCTTTTTTTCACATCTGTCGAACATTGCCGAGGACCAGCATCACATCCGTCGCAACCGGGTGCACGCGCTGACCTCATCGGCACCGCGCGAGGGTACGATGCGGCGCGCGCTGCAGCGTGCCAGGGAAGCCGGCATCGATAAGGCGCAGCTGCGCGCGTTTTTTGCCGGCGCCAAGGTTGTGCCGGTGTTGACCGCGCACCCGACCGAAGTGCGCCGCAAGAGCAATATCGACCGCGAGATGGACGTCGCCGAGCTTTTGGCGGAGCGGGATAAACGGATCCTGACCGACACAGAAATGGTCGAGAACGAGGCGGCCCTGCGCCGCGCCGTGCTGATCCTGTGGCAGACAAATCTGCTGCGCCGCACCCGGTTGCGCGTCATCGACGAGGTCGCCAACGGACTGTCGTTTTACGACTACACCTTCCTGCGCGAGCTGCCGCGGTTTTACGAGGCTCTCGAAAGCGAATTGGCGAGCAACAGCTGGGCCGCGGCTGACGGATTGCCGTCATTCCTGCGCATGGGCAGCTGGATCGGCGGCGACCGCGACGGCAACCCGTTCGTCAACGAGCCGGTGCTGCGAGCGACCCTGCGGCGCCAAAGCAGCCGCGCCCTGCAGTTCTATCTCGACGAATTGCATCAGCTGGGTGCCGAACTGTCGCTAGATCGGCGGCTGGTCGGCGTGTCGCTGGCACTAGATCAACTGGCCGCGAAATTGCCGGAACCCATGGCCAGCCGCGCCGACGAACCCTATCGCCGCGCCATCACCGGCATGTATGCCAGGCTCGCGGCGGCGTGGCGGGCGCAGAGCGATATCGTCGCGCCGGCCCAGCTGAGCGGTGACGCGATACCATATGCAAATAGCGGCGAATTCCTCACCGATCTCGACATCATCCACAACTCGCTGGTCGCAAACGGCTCAACCGCGCTGGCTGGCGGGCGGCTCAAGCATCTGCGCCGTGCCGTCGACGTATTCGGCTTTCATCTCGCCGCGCTCGACATGCGGCAGAATTCCGATGTGCACGAGCGCTGCATCGCCGAGATGCTGCGGCTGGTCGATCCCGCGCTCGACTATCTGCAGCTGGACGAGCCGGCACGGATCGAATTGCTGCTCGGCGAATTGCGCACGGCACGCCCGCTGGCATCGCCGCATCTGCAATATTCCGACGAAACCGCCAGTGAACTTGCGATTGTGCACGCGGCCGCCGACGCGCATCGCACCTACGGCCAGGCCGCCGTACCGCAATACGTGATCTCAAAGGCGACCAGTATCTCCGACATCCTCGAGACCGCCGTCATGGTCAAGGAAGCGGGGATGCTGCGGCCGCATGGGGGCGAGCTCGATATCGACATCTCGCCGCTGTTCGAGACGATCGAGGATCTCCGCAACTGCGGCCAGGTCATGGACGCATTGTTCCAGATCCCGGAATACGTTCGGCTGTTGGAAAGCCGCGGCCGCATCCAGGAAGTCATGCTCGGTTATTCCGACAGCAACAAGGATGGCGGCTTCCTGACCTCCGGCTGGGAGCTGTATAAGGCGGAGCTGGTACTGGTTGAGGTGTTCCGCCGCCGCAATATCGGTATGCGGCTGTTTCACGGCCGCGGCGGTTCGGTCGGGCGCGGCGGCGGCCCAAGCTATCAGGCGATCCTGGCGCAGCCGCCAGGCGCCGTGCAAGGGGCGATCCGCATCACCGAGCAAGGCGAAATCATCTCCAGCAAATATTCGAACCCCGAACTTGGCCGGCACAATCTCGAAATCTTCGCCGCCGCGACACTGGAGGCGACGCTGCTGCAGCAGCCTGGCGACACGCCGCGCGCCGATTTCATCGCCGCGATGGACACGCTTTCGGCGGAAGCGTTCAGCGCCTATCGCAACCTGGTGTACGAGACCGATGGCTTTGACCGCTTCTTCCGCGAATCGACGGTGATCGGCGAAATCGCCAATCTCAACATCGGGAGCCGGCCGTCATCGCGCAAACCCTCGGCACGGATCGAGGACTTGCGCGCGATTCCTTGGGTATTCAGCTGGGCACAATGCCGGCTTATGCTGCCGGGCTGGTACGGCTTTGGCAGCGCGGTAACAGCGTGGCGCGAGGCCCATCCGCAGGACGGCATGGCGATGCTGAAGACGATGTATCGCGAGTGGCCATTCTTCCGCATGCTCCTCTCGAACATGGACATGGTGCTGTCGAAGAGCGACATCGCCATCGCCTCGCGCTATGCCGAGATGGTGTCCGACAGCGAGTTGCGCGAGCGCGTGTTTAGCCGCATCCGCACCGAATGGAAGACCGTAATCGACGCGCTGCACGAGATCATGGATCAACAGACGCTGTTGCAGAGCAATCCGCTTCTGGCACGGTCGATCCGCAACCGCTTCCCCTATCTCGATCCGCTTAACCACATGCAGATCGAATTGCTGAAGCGATACCGCGCTGGTGATACCGACGAGAACGTCGTCAGTGGCATTCATTTGACGATCAACGGCATCGCCGCTGGCCTGCGCAACAGCGGGTGACGAAACTCGTCACTCCGCAACGGCGAGCACGAGGCGCTCGCGGCGTTCCTCGAACTCGGCATGGGCCTCGTTGATCTGCAGCAATGTCGGCAAGCTCGCCTCGTTGCCGAGGTGCTGGATGGCATGCGCTGATGCCGCCCGCGCGAACCGGAAATGGTCTTCCCAGAGGCCAAATGGATTGGTCAGGTAGGAATAGACATAAGCACCGTGGAAGATATCGCCCGCGCCGTTGGTGTCGATGACACGCTCTGTTGGCACCGCAAGTGCGGGCATCAGCCGCTGCTCGCTATCGCGCTGGTAGTAAAGCAAGCCGCGCGGTCCCATCGTCACTCCACCGACGCGACAGCCGCGCTCGCGCAGAAATTGCAGTATCTCGCCCGGTGTCATTCGCATCTGCTCGCAGAGGCGTTCGGCGACCACGGCGACATCGATGAATTCAAGGAGGTCCGAGGTATTGGAGCGGAGGCCACCGCCATCGAGCGAGGTCAGGATGCCAGCCTCTCGGCAGGCCTTGGCATAGTGCAAGGCCGCGTCGGGTTGGTGACCATCGACATGCAGTGCACGGCAGCCCATCAGGTTCAGGGGAGGATAAGGATGCTGATAGCGATCGTCGCGACACCGCACGATAGCGCGCTGACCGGCCCGCGGCATGACAAAAGATAATGAGGACTCGACGACTTTGCGGTGGTGCAATGACACTCCGTATTTGGCCGCCATGTCGATAAACATGCGGCCCAGCCAATCCTCTGCAACAGAGGCCAGAAGATCGGGCCTCACCCCCAGCTTGGCGCAGCAGAACGCCGCGGTGACCGCATTGCCGCCGAACGACACCGCATAGTCGCGCGCCACCGTCTTGTCGTCACCGGTGGGCAGCGTGTCGGCGACAAAGGTGATATCGATATAGGCCTGTCCGATAAACAGACATTGCATCGAACCTCCGGACGGTGCCGAGCGCATGGTGCAGGCCTCTGTCTGTTTAATACTCCCGGTACGGCAGGAACTTGCCGGTCATCGTGATCTTGACGCGGTCGCCCTTTTGATCAGGCTGGCGCTCGATCGCCATATCGAAATCGATGGCGCTCATGATGCCATCGCCAAATTCCTCCTGAATCAGCTCCTTCCAAGTGGTGCCGTAGACCTGCACCAGTTCGTAGAAGCGATAGACGAGCGGGTCAGTCGGCACGGCGGTCGCAAGAGATCCGCGATACGGCACCTCCTGCAACAGCAGCTTCTCTTCCTCGCCTAGGTCGAACAACGCGGCGGCACGCTCGGCCTGTTCGGGCCGCAATGTCATCTGGCCCATCAAGGCCGCGGCGACATACACCGACGAGCCGCCGCCGAGCTCCGCGAGAATCTGCTTCCAGCTCAGCCGCTTCAGGCGCTTTGCGCTGAGGATCTTTTGCGTCACCTCGGATCGTGTCATGGCGCAGCTCGGGCTGATGAGGACTTATTCGCGCCACGCAATAGATATGCCAGGAGCCGCTCTGGAGGGCCCCGGCTCACGTTAGCGAGCCGTCATCAAAGCAGGCTCGGCTGGTGTGCCAGTTCCGGCACCGGCGCGGCAATGTCGGCGAAAGATGTGTAGTTAAAGCGGCATAGCGCGGCATGAAAATCGGCGCCCATGCTCTCAAAGCTGTGAGCCGCGGCTTCGTAAGAGGCGGCGGCCTCATCGGCATAGACTTCCGCATCGTCGCGCTCCGACATCCGATGCAGGGTTGTGGCAAGGTTGTTCTGCGCGCTCGCTCGCTCGAACTGGTGATGCGTGTGGTCGAAACCACCCATTGCCTCGCGATAGGTGGCGACGGCTTCGAGGAGCCGGCGCGTCTCGATCTCGCGCTCGCCGAGCATCGTCAAAGCGTTGCCAAGGTTGTTCATGACCCGGGCGCGCTCGAGCGGCGTATGGTCCTGACGGAAACCCTGGATCGCGAGCCGATACGCGACAACGGCTTCGTTCAGTCGGGCCGTGCCGTCATGCTCCTGATCGCTGAGCAGTGCCAAGGCATTGCCGAGATTGTTCTGCGCCATTCCCCAATCGAACGGAAAGCGCTCGCGGTCATGGACCTGCAAAATCTCGCGATAGGTTCGCACGGCTTCGAGCAGTCGAGGAGTGCCGCCCTCGCGCTCGCCGAGTGAGGTCAGGGCATTGGCCAGGTGCCGCTGGGCTGTCGCCCGCTCCAGCGGCGCACGCGCCGGCACGAACTCGCGCAGAGCCTCGCGGGCGGCGGTGACGGATTGCTCCAGCAAATCAGTTCCGGGCAGCCGTTCGCCCAGACTGCGCAGCGACGCGGCTAGATTGCTTTGCGTCATCGCCCAGTCCATGGGAACCCGCTCGCGACGGTATCCGCTCAGCGCGGCCTGGAACGACGCGACCGCCTCAACGAGCCCGTTCACCCCGCCGTCTCGCTCTCCGAGCCGCCACAGGGCCGCCCCGAGGTTGTTCTGTGTCATCGCCCAATCGAGCGGGTTTCGGTCGCGGTGATAGATCGTCAGCGCGTCGCGGTAGGCTGCCGCGGCCTGCTCCAGTTGCTCGGTGCCAGTATGGCGCTCGCCCAATCGGCGGAGAGCATTCCCCAGATTGTTTTGCGTCGACGCCCATTCCTGCGGTGCACGATCGCGGCGCGTCGCGGCCAGTGCGCGTCGATAGGACTCGACCGCCGTTTCCAGCCGCCGGAAAATCGGATGAGCATGCCAAAGCGCGGCCGGCGGACCGGCATCGGTCAACGTCACGAAGATGCGCTGCAGGCGATCCCCGCGGCGGCCGATCATACCGCTGCCTCAAAGATCTGATGTGACGATCGACCCAACCGCTGCCCCGAGCGCACGCGCTGGTCAATAGTTTAGCGGATTGCTTCCCGCACCCAGGTCATTTTTTCGAGACACGATGTGAGTCTCAGCCTGGCCAGCAAATAACCGCGCTTCCGCGACCTCTGGCTCAAGGCCGGTCACACGGCCAACACATCGCAGAGCTGCGCTATGGCGAATCGCCTCTCAAGCCAGGATCAACATGCTGATTCGAAATACCTCGGCCACCTGTTCGCTTTCGACTGGGAGTTCCTCCTCGGGATTGTACATCTTCACCATCATCGGCCCGAGGCCGTCGGCAATAATAACGCCGGCATCGGCGCTGCCGTCTTTACGGATCACAAACGCCAGATCGCCGAGTGCAACGGGAAGACGCGGATCAACCAAGGCGAGCGATCCAGGGCGCATCATAAAGCCCAATCGCTGCGAATAGTTGTGCACCAGAAAACATTCCTCGTCGGCCCGCGTCAGATCGGCGATGGTTGTATGTTCAACGGCCGCGTTGCGGTCGATTGTGAATTGGCGCCCGCCGTCCGGCCCCTTCTTCATCGCGCCGTAGACCGGAAGACTGAGAGTACCGGACTTTTCCTCGACGCGCCTGATACTGCGGCGTAACGCATATCGCTCGAGGGTACCGAGCCCGCCCCATCTGGCGTCGTCCTTCAACAGAGCTCGAGGGGCGCGCGGCAGCAACTGTTCCGGCGGCACGCCGTCGCGCAACTGCTGCAGATTTTCCTTGGCGCGCCGATCGAAAAGCTCGATCAGCTGTGCGCTGTTCATGTCGTAGAATTTTGCGACCGCGTCGATTTCATGGGATTGTACCATCCGACTCGCCATCTCGACTCGGTGATATACCGATAGCGTCATGCCGATCGCGTTTGCCACCTGCTGCATCGTGCGCCCGTGACGTTTGCGCAGTTGCGCGAGAACATAACCGGTCGCGGCGGCGCCACTGGCGATGCTGTTTTCGACGACTTCCTGTTGTGCCTTCTCCCAGTAAATGCCCGGATTCCGATCGCGGCCCGGAAGCACCGGGATTTCCTCGGGCCTGCATTGCAGAATGTTTGCTAAATCGGCCAGTTGCAGATTGCTTAACCGGCGCTCTCCGCTCTCGACTTTTGAGATCGCCGATTCGCCCAGCGGGGGCGTCATCATCTTACCGAGTTGTGCTTGCGTCAGCCTCTTCCGGACTCGGAAGTCTCTGATATTATTAGGGAATACTATTTCCGGCCGGGCTCGCATTTTTTTACCATGGTCGCGACCAATAACCTTTCGATTATCGTGAAACGAAGCTGGGATCGGGAAAGGTTGCATGGCACCGTATCGCGATTAGAGACTTTAGCAAAGCTTGACGAGCGAGGGTCGCTTCGACGCGCGTCAGGCGATAGGAAAGAGAACTATGTTCCTCAACGGACCAAGAATGTGCCCTGACGAAAGGGCCTGGAGGTCGCAACCGTTGGAAGAGCAACTGTACATCGACGGTGACGTCGAGGCTGATGTTGTGATCACGACGAACCAAGAATGCCTCGAACAGATCCTCGCCGCCTTCCGTGATATCGCCGAGCGCGATGACATCCACCAGGCAGCTTTGCGCTTGAATCTCGTGCAGGCCTGGATCAATCGGGAAGCCGCAAAAGCGGCGGATGATCCGGTATTCCGCGAGCTGGAGCTTGCTCCATAGCGCTGCGTGGTCGGTACGCCCCGGGATGGCGGCGCGGCCGAATGATCATGGGTCTTGAGGTTCGCAGCGTGGGCCGCGGATGACTGGATCATTGTCCGCTCCTGCCGAACACGGCATCGATTTCAATCAGCTTTTGCGCAATCTGCTGCGGTTGCTGCGGCAGTGTGCCGGCCTCCAGCGCGCTCTTTACTGACGCGACTCGCGCCTCATCGACAACGGGCAGACTGTCTCCGACTGCCTTGATCGTTTCCAACAAGCCCGCGGTCTTTGACACGTTGGCGGTATCGACGGGAGCCGCCGTGGGTTCGGCGGCAGCCGGTACTGTTGCCGTGGTGGATTGCGCACCGCCGAGCGAACCGACGGAAGCGGTCCCGCCGCCACTTATCCCATTGATGGGATCAGCCATTCTGCCTCTCCGCGTGATCAAGCAATAGGCTCATTCTGCGGCCCAGCTCAGCGCGTCTGGAAAGATCCTGCGCCAAGCCGCGGCCAGTTCTTCAAGGGCCGTCCGGCCAGCCTCGATGGCGACCGGATCATCGGTGGCATTGCCCTTGAGCATCGCGACAAGAGCATAGCGGTACACCTTGCCCAGGCATTCGCTGAGCGAACCAGGTTCCGCTCCGGAAATTCCTAAAAGGAACTCCACGATCTCATGCGCGGCCATTAGCGAGCGGGCCTTTGTCAGCCGGTCTCCGCGGGCAATCGCTGCCTCGCATTCGCGCAATAGGGCGCAGGCGCGGTCAAGACCCATCTTCATGAGGTCCTGCGGGGCCGCGCCCATGCCGCCGACCATGTTGTAGGCTGCGGCCCCTGCCGCCGGTGGTTGTAATCCAAGCATCGTGGTTCTACCCGCTCGCTTGTTGGAAATATGTCGAGAGGAAGCTGCTGACCGTGCTCAGCTGCGCTAACGTCGCCTGTGTCGTACCGAATTGTTGCGTCAGGGTAGCTGTTTCCTGCTGGGCCTCAGCCTGCAGGGCAGCGATCTGCTGGTTCATTGCCGTCAGTGAATTGTTGAGGTTGGTGATCTCACCACCAACGCCGCTGCCGCTGGCCAGGGCGGAACTCAACACGCTCGACAATGCGCCAAACAGGCCCTGACTGACGGATACATCACCCAGGCTGCCGGTGACGCCGACGGCAACATCGAGGGCCAGCCCGGAAGCAGCGCCCGCGCCGGTCACCAATAGCTGACCACCGGTGCCGTTCGCTGCTTCCCCATTGACCATACCGACCGTTCCGCCGGCGTCATTCTCGCTGACCGATAGCGCGTACTGCCCGGGTGTCACGCCAGCCGCACTGCCGACGCTGACGCGACCGTCGGTCGCGCTTGCTACGCTGCCCAGCAGTGCCGCGACGCCGGTATAGTTCGCGTTTGCCGCCGCCTGGAAGGCGCTGTCATCGAAGGCTACCGTGCCACCGCTGGTGATCGTAAAGCCGATGCTCGCCAGCGATGTGTAGGGGCTTCCCGCCGGCAGCCCGGTTGCGCTCGAGTCGCTGATCGAGTCGAGTAATTGGCTGCGTAGTATCTCGACATTGATGTCGCCGAGCAGTGGCCCGGCGCCGCTTGCGGCCGTATAGGAATTGTATTGGTTGATTGTGCTCAGGGCGCTGTTGAGCGCCGTGACAACGCCTTGCGCCGCCTGGTCGAGCGACGATACGTCCTGGCTTACGGTAATTGTCGCCGAACCGCTGGCGGCCAGGGTGAATGTCAGGCCGGTCTCGGCTCCGGTCACCGTATTGGAGCCGCTGGTGATGGCGACGCCGTTCAGCGTGAATTGCGCATCGCTCGCCGCCTGCAATTGCGAAAGGCCGGAGGCACCGTTCCCGTAGCTGAGCGACGACACCCCGCCAGCGCCGCTGACCGTGAATTCATTTGCCGCACCGGTGGCGGTGCTGGTCAGCTCCAACCGGTATTGCGAGCCATCGAACAACACTGCGGCCTGCACCCCGACATTCGCCGAATTGATCGCCTGGGCGACGCCCGATAGGTTGTCTTCGCCGGCGGGAATATTGACGGTGACCACCGCGCCGCTGCCCACCTGAATTGCCAGCGAGCCGGCGCCCAGACCGCCGCTCGCGCTGGTGAAACCGGCGGACAGCAGCGTCTCGGGCTCAGCCAGAACGATATTGGATAGCGCATAGGTACCCGCGACGGCATCATTCGTCGCGGTAGCTTGGACGGCGCCACTCGGCGCGGTGGTGACGGAACGCTGCGATAGGCTTTGCACATCCGACAGGGAATTCAGGGCCGATTGCAGGCCCGATAGCTGGTTCTGCACCTGGCTCAGAGCCGATATCTGAGTCGTTATCGGCTTTTCCTGCGCCTGCAACGCGGTCGCCGGCGCTTGATAGGCCGTGCTCGCCTGCTGAATCAGCGAGGTGATCTGGTCCGAGGTTAGAGAGCCGGTGACAGCAGCCATGGGGCGGCCTACTCAACGCTCGGCAGAAACGGGACTACCCCGGCCGAACGGCCGGGGTGCACCCTGTTATGGTTGGTGGGAGTCACCCGTGACCTACTGCAGGAGCTTCAGGTAGGATTGTTCGAGGCTGCTCGATTGCGCCAGGGCCGACACTCCCGCCTGCTGCAGGATCTGCTGCGTCGTCAGCTTGCTGGTGACCTGCGGGATATTGGCGTCCTGCACGATCGATCGTGCCGTGGTGAGGTTAGTGTCGGTCGACTGCAGGTTAGACGCGGTCGCCTGCAAGCGCTGCTGCACCGCACCAAGTTGCGCACCGATGTTTTCCAGCTGCTGCAAGGCATAATCGACGACATTGAGGGCTGCGTTCGCACCCGAGGTCGTGCTGACGTTTACACTCGACAGGTTGGACAAACTTGAGGTCGAACCGAGACCGATGCTGCCGGCCGTTGTGTCGTCGATCGCAAAATTCTGGTTTGACTGCAGCGTCACAAGACCCTGTACCGTCGCGCTGGTTGCCCCCGCACCCCCGATCGTGACGCCACCCGCCGCAAGCGAACCACCGCCCGCCGCGAAGCTGCTGATTGAGATGTTGTCGCCGTTCCCCTGGTTGAGGATCAGCTGGTTCGAGCTGTTGACGGTGGCCGTAATACCGGTTGTGCCGGTCTGTTGATTGATAGCGGACACGAGTGATTGCAGGCCGCTTTGCGTCACGCTGGTCACCGTGGCCGAAATATCCACCGAGTTCGTCGCGCTGGTGCCACTGCCATTCCCCAGCTTGAAGGATATTGACCCCGAGGTCACCGTGAAGGCGACGCTGGTGTTCGCCAACGCGCTGACATTCGTCTGCGGCGTGATCTGGTTGATCGACGCGGCAACGTCCTGGGCTGATTCAGCCACGCCTGTTACCGTCGCCGAGGCGGAGCCCGCCGAGCCGGAAACCGCGACAGCGCCCGCGGTGAAAGCGCCTTGAGTTGTACCGGACGTGACGGTGAAGGAGTTGCCGGAGGTGTCGCCGACCCCACCGGTCGCACTACCAGCGGTCGAGTATATGCCGCCCGATTTCGAGGCCGACTGATACGAGCCGAGATTGTTTGCGGCAGTGCTGGCGATCGACAGGCCGATCGTCTGCCCTTCCGAGGAGCCGACCTGGAATTGTACCCCGTTCAGTGAGCCGTCGAGCAGGTTAAGGCCGCTGAACACGGCCTGTTGCGAAATCGTCGTGACTTGCGTCTGCAATTGCGACACGACCTGCTGCAGCGATTGCAGCTGCTGCGAGCTGTTGATGCCGTTGGCCGATTGGGCGGCGATGGTGCGCAGCTGTTGCAGGATGTTGACCTGTTGGGTGACCGAGCCGTCGGCCGTCTGGACCAGCGAGATCGCCTGGTTGACGTTCGAGATCGCCTGTTCGGTGCCACCGATCTGGGTGGTAAAGCCCTGCGCCGCGATATACCCCGCCGGATTGTCAGCCGGGCTGTTGATCGACTGTCCGGACGACAGCTGCTGTTCCAGTGTATTGGCCGCGCTCGCGGTATTGGACAGCGAATTCAGCGCGTAAAGCGCATTTACGTTGGTGTTGATGACCCCTGACAACATGTCCCGTCTCCTGCGCCGCGCCGCGTTAGAGTAGCGCGGCGCGGCGTGTGTGACCCCACCGACCCGGCGCCGCGGGAACCCCCTCCATTACGGCGCCGTGTCTCTCCACGTGACTAGAGACGGACGCTTCCGGAACCTGTTGCAGATAATTTTGAAAAATCTTACGAGCGCTTTCAGGGAAGCCAGCCGCGCCGCCAATCAGCCAGATGATCCTCGAGCATCCAATCGCGCAACACGGCCTGGCGCAGGCGTTCGCCCAAGAGGCGGCAGGCCTCGCGGTCGGCGATCAGCTCGCGAATGCCGTTGATCCAGTCACGCGGCCGATTGCGCACCCGCCGCACCGGCAGAGCCCCGCGATACGGAAGGATATCGCTGCACAGCACCGGATATCCGAGGATCCCGTACTCCAGCAGCCGCAGATTGCTTTTCGCATCGTTGAATGGATGCGGTTCCAGGGGTGCGATGGCGAGATCAAGGTCGAGCGAGGCCAGCTTCTTGGCATAATCATGGAGCGGGACCCAGCTATGGTATTCGGCTATCAACGACCGGAGCGGGTCCGGGCACATCCCAAAAAATACCCAATCGACATCTCGCGCGGTTGCCTCGACAACGCTGGTGATCAGCGCGAGGTCGCCGGCGTGGCCGATCGCCCCGGCCCACCCGATGCGCGGTTTCATACCGTCGCGGCGCCTCGGTTCAAGGCCAAGCCACCGCGCCTTTTCCAGCCGGTTGGGGACCACCCTCACCTCGCCGGCCCATTTGCCGTAGGCAGCAGCCAGCGGTTCGGTGCTGACAACCAGCCGGTCGCATAAGCCGATCGCCCGTTTGACCCGCTCGGCGATATCACGCGGGATCGCTGAACGATGCGGGCTTTTTGGCGGCAGGTTGGTGATCAGGTCGTCAAGTTCGAAAACGCGAAAGGCGGGCGTATATCGTTTGGCTCGTTCAATTGTCTCGATCTGATGCACCTCAAGCTGACGCTGAAAGACGATGCTATCCGGCGCCATGCGGGCCACTTCTGGCAGGCTGAGCAGGCGGCCGGCGGCGTGGGCCTGCAATTCGCCGCTGGCGAACGCGGCACGGCTCGGGGCCAGGATGCGATACTCGCCGCAGCCTTCGCGATCCGCCGGGTACAGCAACACCCGGCGACGCGGGCGCGCTTGCGGATCCCAAGTCGGTGGCCCCTCGGTCTCGATCGCGAAACCAGGGCCGAATGACGACAGGTTGCGGTTATAGGCCGGGTCGAAGGCGATGCGCGGCAGCCAGCGCTGGTACATCGCCTCGCGCTCGGCTGCGAAGCGGCGATTGCGTTCGATCCGCTCCTTCGGCTCGACATCGGTCTTGATGCTCGCGTTGCCGTCGTGAACCAACCGTGCCAAGGGTGTCCAGAGCACTACGTATCCCGCATCCTGCAGCTTCAGGCAGAAATCGACATCGCTGTACGACACAGCGAACGTCTCCTCGTCGAGGCCGCCGACTTCGTCCCAGGCCGCGCGCCGTGTCACGAGGCACGCCGCGGTCACGGCGGATAGTTCCTGCGACGCCTGCAACCGACCCCAATAGCCGAAGGCATTGCCCGGCTCGCGGATATAGGGGTGCTCGGCCGGCGCGCCCCAGCCGACTCCGAGCACGATCCCCGCGTGCTGGATACGGCCATCGGGATAAAGCAGCATGGCACCGACCGCGCCGACATCCGGCCGCCGCGCCAGGCTAATCATCTCGCCGAGCCATTCGCCATCGAGCGGTGCGACATCATTGTTGAGAAGGCACAGATATTCGCCGCGCGCGTCGTCGCGCACGGCGCGGTTGTTCATGGCCGAAAAATTGAACTCGCCGGGATGCCGCAACACCCGGATACGGCTGCCGATATCGGCGAATTTGTCCTCGATCGTCGTGAGGTAGGCGCAGGCCTGCGGATCGGTGCTTCCGTTATCGACGACGATCAGTTCGTAATTCTGGTACTGAGTCTTCTGCAGTACCGTCTCGACGCAGCGCTTCAACAGGGCCGGCTGGTCGCGGCTCGGCACGACGATGGAGACGAACGGCTCGGGGCCTTCGTGACGATATCGGACACGGCAGAAATGCGGCTGCGTGCCCGGCCCAGTATCGGCCGCGATCCCCATTCGGTCGAGATGCGCCTGCACGACGGTCGGCATATCGGCGCAGATATTCTCGACCGGTCGCCTGGAGCGACCGGAAACCGCCAGCCGGTGATAGAGTATGTCGGCGAGATGGCCGAAGGCGGCGCGATCGAGCCGTTCGGCGAGGCGCAGGGCCAGATCATATTCCTCGGTGCCGTCGCGGCGCGGGTCGAAGCCGCCGAGATCGACGAACAATTCGCGCCTGACTGCCAACAGACCGCCGATGTAGGGCATCCCGCGCAACAGCTCGATATTGAGATCAGGCTTGAAATGCGGCGCCGATCGTTTGTCCTGGAAATCGATCCGGTCTTCATCGGTGTAGATGGCACGCCATTCGGGTTTGCGCATCGCGGCGTCAAACAGCGCGAACAGGCCATGCGGCGCGATCTGGTCACCGGCATCGATCAATGCCACCCAATCCACCGTCGAAGCGGCGAGCGCGGCGTTGAGGGTTTCGGCAGGAGCCCGCTGCTCGCGATACCACACGACACGAGATTCGCCGGCAAAGGGCGGCGGCATTTCGCCATCTGCCGCGACATGCAACTCCCAATCGCCGACCTTCTGCTGCATCAGCGACCGCACGGTCAGCGCCACCCGCGCCTCGGTCCCGGCCGGCAGGATCATCGCCAGTGCGATCTTCGGGATGGATGGCCACGCGCGGACCCGCTCCAGCACCCAATCCATGCGCGACCACGCCGCGGTCTTCCGGCTCTCGAGCCATAATTTATAGGCGGCCTCTGGAGTCAGCGGGGGCGGTACGGCTGGCCGGGTGGTCGCCTCGGTCGCCTGCTTCAGGGCGGCATGCTCGCCCTCCACACGCAGCAGCTGCCAACGCAATTCGGCCGTTTCGAGCTCGGCGCGGGCCAGACGTTGCCGCAGCTCTGCTATCGCCTGGTCGCGTGCATCGCCAGAGGCCCCATCCCTGATCGCGGGAGGCAGGATGTCGTTCACACTCAGTGCCCGATCAGGGCGAAGAGCGTCAGGCCCTGCAGTCGCGACATCGCCAGTTCCGATGCCTGCAAGGCCGTGATGCTTTCGTTGTAACCGGCGATGACCTGCGGCAGGTTGGCCGATTGCAGGCTGGACAGTGCGGCCTGGGCATTGGTGCTGCCGGTGCTGTTCTGCTGCTGCACGCTCTGAATTTCCGACAATGTCGAGCCAAGCGCGGCCTGTGCATTTAAGACGCGGGTCTGGGCGCCGCCGAGGTCGGCGAGAATATTCTCGACCTGTTGCTGGGTCGTGGCCGCGGTAGCTGGGGTGGTCTGCGATCCACCGAGGACGGCGAGCAGATTTTGCGCGATGGCAAAGAGACTCGTGCTTTGCCCGGGTTCCACCGTAAAGCTGTCACCCGCCGCTGGCGTCCCGGTGATCTGCACGTTGATCCCGCCGAACGACAGAGTTGCGCCGCTGGTCACCGTCCCGGATGTGACGACGCCGCTGCTGGCGGCGAAGCCCGCGCTGGCCGGGTCGCCGGTGCCGCTGGTGACAGTGTAGTCAAGGCTGCCGTCGGCACCGGTCGCAAAACTGATCGAGAAATTGGTGCCAGCCATCGCCTCCGCTGCGATCTGGCTGACATTGGTCACAGATTGCGCCTCGGCGTAGGCGGTCCCCGTGTTCCCCGACGCGGCGCTCACCGCGACACCGGCATTGCCGGCCGGGACGCCTTCGAAGACATCGCGCCCCGAGAGCGTCGACGCGACATTGAGTGACGGCGCGACCTCGACGCTTTGCCCGGCGGCGTCCCCGTTAAAGGTTACCGATCCGTCGGCCTGCACCTGGAACGCCGGCGCATCGGAGCGCGACCCGGCGAAGATATAGTTGCCGTCCGTCCCTTGCGTATTGCCAAGCTGAATCAGCTGCGCCAGCGCCGCCTGCGCTTCGCTGACGAGCCCTTGCCGGGCGCTTTGCGTCGTCGCGGCGTTGCCGGCCTGGGTCGCGATCTGTTGCAGCTGGCTGACGACGGTTGTCAGCTGCTGCAAGGCCGCGACGCCGGTCTGCGCCTGTTCCTGCGCTGCCGCCGCATTCGACGCGTCATAGGCAAACTGATTGATGTTGCTGGCAACGGTAATCGATTGCGCCGCCGCGGTGGGGTCGTCGCTGGCATCGAGCAGCGTCTGGCCTGAGGCAATCTGGCGATTTAGCTGGGTGGCCTGGCTCTGCTGCGCCAGTAGATCATTGAGCGAGCCGAGGATAAATTCCTGCGTGCTGATGCGCATCCTGCGTTCCTTAGGCCTGGACCGCGCTCAGCAGACTTTGGAACAGCGTCGCGGCCGTCGCGATCACCTGTGCCGATGCCTGATAGGCCTGCTGGAAATTGACCAGATCGGCGGCCTGTTCGTCGAGGTTCACGCCCGATATCGACTGTTGCGTGTTCTGCGCCTGCGTCAGCACACCCTGTGCGGACTGCACCTCGAGCTGTGCCTGCTGGCCGCGACTGCCGATCCCGGCCACCAGCGTCGCATAGGCATCGCCGAGCGATTGCCCGGATATCAAGCGGCTTGAGGCAAGACCCGCCAATGCAGCGATATTGCCGCTGCTGCCGACACCACCAGGAGTGATGCTGAATGTGTCACCGGTCGCCGCCGGACCACCGCTCAGATCGACCACCGCATACTCATCGGGTGGCGCCGGAAAGGCGATCGCGATCTGGGCGCCGTTGGCCGCGAGGCTGCCGCTGGCAAGCACAGTATTGTTCGCGGACACGATGTTGAACGTGGTCGGCGAGGTGAATTCGATCGACAACGGTTGACCGAGTGCGGTTGCCGGCAGCGTCACCGAGCCGGCCGCGAGGTTGCCGCCTGAGACCGGCCCCACCGCTGTCGCCTGCACGCTGCCGGCGTTATCGCCCGGCGTCACGACTACCGGGGACGCCGCCGCGATCGTACTCGGGTCGCTGGCGGTGAACGTCAGGGTTTGGGCTGCCGTGGCGGTCGGCTCCAGCTTAAACAAGTCGCCAATCGCCGCCATGCCCGTAACATCGATCGTCATGCCGTCCAGCTGCAGCTGGGGACCTCCGCCAAGCTGGGTGACTTGCCCGGTACCGAGATCGGTGGCCTCATACCCGCTGGCGGTCATGCTGAGCACGAAGTCAGTGGGGACAAAGCTGTTCAGGTCGGATAGCGAGGCGGTCAGGGAGGCCGTGCCGCTATTCGTCCTTGCCGGCAACACCGCGGGGCCGGTCACCGAGAACAAGGCGCCGCCAGGATTGCCATTCAGGTCAAGCCCGAGCGATTGTTGCTTGTTGACGGCGGCGGCGAAGGCGGCGGCAAGGCCCCCGACATTATCCTGCGCGCTGTTGATGATGGCAGTGGACTGCAGCAACCCGCCAAGGGTTCCGCCAGAAATCGATTTTGCCAGGTCCTGCCCAGTGGCGGTATCGACAATCTCCTGCGCGCCGCTGCAGTACTGATCGGGCGTGACGGCGAGCGAGATCGCGCCGGCGCCATTGACCAAGGCGGCGCCACCGGCGGTGTAGACATCAACCGCCCCGCTGGCTTCCCGTGTTACTGTGACGCCAAGCTGTGCGCCGAGTTGCTGCACCAGCTGATCGCGCTGGTCGAGCACCTGATTGCTCGCGGTCGAGCCACCCTGTTGCGACGCCACAATGCGGTTCAACGCCGCGATCTGCTGGGTCAGGCCGTTGATCTGTTGCACGCTCGCGGCGAGTTGTCCGTCGACGCTGCTTTGACTGGCCGCGAGCTGATTGCCCGTCGAATTGAACAGCGACGCGAGCGACTGTGCCGCGCCGAGAAATACCTGGCGATCCGCCTGGTTGGAGGGGTCCTGCGCGACTTGGTTCGCGGCCGAAAAAAAACTGTCGAGGGCCGCCCCGAGCCCGCTTGCACCGCCCGACGCGACCGGAAACAGTGAGGAAATAGTGGATATATTTGCCTCCAGCGCTTGCGCCGCCTGACTGGCCGAGCCGGCACTGACCACCTGCTGGTAGGCAAATTGATTGAACGCGCGCGTGATTGTCGCGACGTCGGCGCCGCCAACCCCCAGTAACTCGACCTGATCGACGGATTCCTGATTGTAGCCGGGCGTGTTGACGTTCGCCGTGTTCCGCGCGAGCGTCTGCATCGCATCGGTGGCGGCGGCGACACCGCTGCCCCCGATGTTGACGATGTCGGAGAGACCAGCCATGTCAGCCTCGCGCCAATAACCGTCCGCTCTTGTCGGTGCGCATGCCGCTCAGGGTCTCGCCGCGTCGGAAGTGCAATTCGACGCCGAGACTGTGATGTCGGTCTTCTGCCGTCATGATCGAACGTTCGACCTCGATTGAGAGCTCCTGCAGTGCCGCGTCGAGCTCAGCCGACCCCACCCGCCCCGCTAGACGATGGCCCGAATAGAACGCCCCGAGCGCGTTGATGACCTGCCCGCGCCGGCCAATGATCTGTTCGGCGATCTCCACCGGCCGTCGGTCAAACCCGCCGGTACGTTCGATGCGGAACAGACGGGCGAGGCGACGCGCCGCCTTGGTGGCGGAAGCTGCGCACAATGGATTGCTGGAAACCATAGTCCCCTATAGCGAAAGTGGCGAAAGGCCCGATGTAACGGCCGGCGACGCAAACACGGATGCTGCGGCGCGGCTGGCCGCGACGGATTGCAGCTTCTGCACGTAGTCGATGTCGGTCGCCCAACCGCCCGCCACCAGCGCGCTGGCGTAGGCGCCGGTATCCTCACCGGTGTTGAGCGCGCCGCGGTAGCGCGAGCTGGCGGACATGATCGACACAAAGTCCCGCACTGCGGCGTCCAGCGTCGGATAGGAGCGGAACGCATCTGTCACCGAGACGAGCTGGCCATTCTCATATTCGTGGGTGGGCGTTGTAACGGCGGGTCCGGTCCAAGACGATCCCGCCTTGATCCCGAAAATGTTGTTGCCGACAACGGCGCGGCCCCAACCGGTCTCGAGCGCGGCCTGGGCCAAAAGCGTGCGCGGAGAGACCCCGAGCTGCGCGCCCGCCGCCTGCAGCAGTGGCGCCATCTGCTGCGTGAATAGCGCCATCTGCGTTGGCGCCGGTGTTGTATTGCCAGAACCGGTCGCGCTTCTCACGGGTTCGGCGGCAGAGGGCAGGCTGGCATTGGTGAGCGGACCGAAACCGGCCGACATCGACGATGCCGGAACCCGCAAATGCCCGCTGCCGGCCCCCAGCGGCCGCAGCCCGTTGATGGCGCGATATGGCGACAGCGGAAAACCCGCCGCCCCTCCGGCAGTCGCGGCCGGCGCCGCCGATCCCATGACGGAGGCAGCGGTTGCGCCGTCGCTTGGAGAGGCTTGGCTTTGCCCGGCGGCACGCTGCTTCGCCTCGATCGAACGCAGCATCAAGTCGGCGAGGCCGAGCTTTTCATGCGACATCGCGGCTTGCGACATTGTGCTGGCGAACATCGAATTGACGACACCACCACCGGTACCACCGGCAAACCCCATGCCGCTGCCGTCGCTCTGCTGCAACAGCCCTTGCATGAATAGGGAGCCGAATTGCTGCGCCACGGCCTTGGCGACGGCCGGGTCGCTGCTCTTGTTCAAGAGACCGCCGAGGGCGCGCGGGTCGGGTGCCGCCGCCAGCCGCTGAGCCGCGAACAAATCCATCAGATCACCTTGATCCGGGCATGCAGCGCACCTGCCTGATGCAGGGCCTGCAACAGCGCGATCAGGTCTGATGACGTCGCCCCGATTGCGTTAAGATTGCGCACGATGTCCGACACGCGCGGCGCGTTGCGCATCTCGATGATCTTGGCCGTCTTCTCACTGGCCTGGACCTGAGTACGTGGCACCTGCTGGGTGCGGCCGCGACTGAAGGGAGCCGGCTGCGACACCTCGGGTGTCTCATTGACCGTCACCGACAGATTGCCGTAGGCGACGGCGGCCGGTCCGATTTTGACATCCTGACCCAACACGACGGTCCCGCTCTGCGCCTCGATCACGACCTCGGCGTTGGGGTTTTCCGGCGTCACATCGACATCGAGGAGGTCGGCGATGAACCTGACCCGCGCACCGGCCACAACCGGGCCGCGAACGACCACCTCGCCGGGAGTGGTTGATGTGGCGATCGGACCCATCCGGGCATTAATCGCATCCGCGATGCGGGCGCTGTTACCGAACGAGCGATGATCGAGCTGCAGCCGTACAGCCCCGTCCGGCGCAAAGCTGGCGGCGGGAATGCGCTCGATCGAGGCGCCACGCGGCACATGCGCTACAGTCGGGATATTGACCGTGGTCGACCCGCCCTGCCCGCTCGCCTCGTACCCCGCGACCAGCAACGAGCCCTGCGCCACGGCATAAACCTGGCCATCGGCGCCTCGCAATTCGGTCATCAGCAGGACGCCGCCGCGCAGGCTCTTGGCGTTACCCAATGCAGACACTGTCACATCGATCTTTTGCCCGACATCCATAAAGGCCGGCAGATCGGCGGTCACCATCACCGCCGCGACAGCCGTCGGCTGGATAAAGGCATTGGGGTCCAGCGTCACGCCAAGCTGCCGCATCATGTTGCGGATCGCCTGCACGCTGTAAGGCACTTGCGTCGTCTGGTCGCCGGTGCCGGCGAGCCCGGCAACCAGGCCATAACCGATCAGCTGATTTTCCCGCACGCCATCGACCTGGACCAGATCGCGCACGCGCTCGGCCCGGGCGCCGGAAAGCCCCGCCGCACAGGCTACAAGAACCCAGAAAGCGGCTAGAACCAGTCGCCTGGCCATGCCGAACTCACGGTCAGGAAAAGATGCTGCAACAGACCCATCTGAGGCGCCAGATAGGTCTGTCCGTCGCCGCTGAACTCGATATGCGCCTCCGCCATCTGGGTCGATGCAACGACGTTGCCGATCAGGTCTTCCGGCCGCACGACGCCGGCAATGCGGATGTATTCCTTGCCGCCGACCAGCTGGACCTGGTCATTGCCGGCGATCACCAGATCGCCATTCGGCCGGATGCGATGCACCATCGCCGAGACGGTGGCGGTAAAGGTGTCGCTCTGCGCCGTCGCACCGCTCCCCTGCAATGTATTGCTGCTGTTGTAATCGATATTCGGATTGAACTGGGTCGAGCGGCTTGAGTGCCCGAAACTGGTAGGCAAGCCGAACAGGTTGTTGACCGTGCTGGTGGTGGCGTCGGTGCGCCCGATATTCTGGCTGACGTTTTTGCTCGCCGTGGCATTCTGCGCGATCTGCACCGTCACCAGATCGCCGATCTGCCACGTCCGGTGGTCGCGGAACAGCTGAAGTCCCGGCCCTTGCAGGTTTCCCTCATAGATCGCGCCATTGGTGACCGGCAGGGCAGTCGACCGATCGCCCGGCAGGTTCGACAGGCTGGCGACCATGCTCTCCTGACTGGGCGGCGATTGGCAACCGGCCAGGCCGCTGCCGAGGATCAGCAATGCCGCACTCGGCGAGACCCAGGGATGCGCCATGATTACGAAGCGGCCTGGGTCAGATAGGTCAGCATCTGATCGACCCCTTTCGCCGCCTGGGTATTCAGCTCGTAGGCGCGCTGGGTGGCGATCATATCGATCATCTCATCGACCACCGACACGTTCGACCCTTCAAGATAGCCTTGCGCCACTGAACCAAGGCCGTTCTGCGTCGGCGAGCCGACAATCGGCGCGCCTGACGCCTGTGTCTGAATCGCCAGATTGCCGCCGAGATTCTGCAATCCGGCCGGGTTCACGAAATTGGCCAATTGGATGATGCCGAGTTGCGACGGATTCGCCTGTCCCTGTATCTGCACGCTGACGGTACCATCGCTACCGACCGTAACGCTGGTGGCGCCGCGCGGGATCGTGATGGCCGGCTGCACCGTGTTGCCATTCGCGGTGACGAGCTGACCCTGCGCGCTGATCTGGAAGCTGCCGTCGCGCGTATAGGCGATCTGACCAGTTGGCAACAGCACCTGGAAATAGCCTTGGCCATTGATCGCGAGGTCAAGCGCGTTGCCGGTCTGCTCCAGGCTGCCTTGGGTGACGATGGGCTCAGTGGCGACGACGTTTGCGCCGGTGCCAAGCTGTAGCCCTGACGGATAATTGGTCGCCTGCGACGTGAACGCGCCCGGCTGCGTCGCGTTCTGGTACAGCAGGTCGGTGAAGATCGGACGCTGCTTCTTGAACCCGGCCGTGTTGATATTGGCCAGATTGTTTGAGATCACGTCCATCTTGGTCTGCGAGCCTTCCAGGCCGGTCCGCACGACCGCCAGAGACTGCATCATCGCCCTATCCTCCTTGGCATTCGCGAATGCCGCCTAATTCAGTGACAGCGGAGTGCCCTGACCCTGGCCAGACGCTCCGACGGTGTGGACCAGTTCCGTTTCCATCTGGAACGTCCGCGTGTTTTCGATCAGGTTGATCATCGTCGAGACCGAGTCGGCATTGCTGCCCTCGAGGGCACCCACCGCGAGGGTGACTTTGGCGGACGGTGTCGGTTTGCCCGATTGATCCTGAAACAGCCCATCTGTTCGGCGTGTCAGGCTCTGCGCCGGGGGATCGACCAGCATGATACGATTGAGTGTCGATATCTGCTCCGGCGATTGCCCAACCAGCGCCCCGGAGATCGTGCCATCCGCCCCAATCGTGACACTCTGCAAAGGCGGCAGGGAAATCGGCGCAAACCCCTCGCCGAGAACCGGGTGACCATCATTCGTTTGCAAGATACCGGTTGCGGACACGGACAAGGCGCCGTTGCGCGTGAGCGCGCTCGAGCCGTCGGCTGTCTTGACAGCAATCCAGCCGCTGCCATTGACCGCAACGTCGAGGCTGCGACCGGTGTGTTCGATGGGCCCGGAGCGAAAATCCGCGCTATCATCGCGGGCCACGACATCGACCCGATCAGGCAAACCTTGCCCATACACCGGCAGAGCCTGAAACACCGGGCGCTGTGCCTTGAACCCAGTGGTGTTGATATTCGCGAGATTGTTTGTCGCCGCGGTGATGCGATCCATCGTCGCGTTCAACCCGGTCATCGCGAGAAGCTGCAGTTGCTGCCCCACTACTCAGCGCCTCCTCTGGTGCGCGCGACGACTATTGAATCTGCAACAGGCGCTGGATGTCCTGCTGTTCGACACTGATCCCCTGCGCATTGGCCTGATACGCCTGCTGTGCCGTGATCAGGCTGACCAATTGCGTCGATACATCGACGTTGGAGCCTTCCAGCACGCCCGACTGGAGGGTCCCAAGACCGCCGGTATTCGGCGAGCCGCTGATCGGGGTGCCGGAACCGGGCGTAGCCAGCCACATATTGTTCGAGACTGGCGTCAAGGCTTGCGGATCGGCAAAATTGGCCAACGCCACCGTCCCGAAACTCTTTGTTGCACCGTTGGAATAACTCGCCGTCACCTCGCCGTTGGCAGCGATCGCCACGCCGGAAAACTGACCGGCCCCGCTGCCATTATTGGTGACGCCGTTAACCGCGAAAGCAAGGTTCGACACGCCGGAGCCGGTAAAATCCTCGGCAATATTGAGTGCGGCCGCACCATTCGGCAGCGGCCCGGTCGTGATGGAGCCGCCACCCGATTGCAGCTGACCCGAGGAGCTGAACGTCAGACCCGGACCGGTTCCAGAGGCAATGGCGGCTCCGCTGGGGTCGCTCAATTGCCAATGCGTCTGCCACTGATTGGGCGAACCCGAGCCGCTCACCTCGGTGAAGTATGTGGTCAGCGCGTGGCTCGCGCCGAGGCTGTCATAGACCGAAAACGAGGTGCTCTCATTATAACTGGCGCTGTTAGTGGGATCGAACGGGGTAGCGGTGGTGTCGATCGGCGTGTCCGTTGCGGGCAGATTCACCGAAATGCCGACCGCCGAGGTCGGTGTTGCCGGCGCCGCGCCAGTATTGACCTGGATAGCCTGAAGACTCGCGGGTGCCGCGGCGCTATTGGCTGACGCTGACACCAGGCCGAGTACCTGTGCCCCGGTATCGGTGATCAGAAATCCATTATTGTCGATATGGAACTCGCCATCGCGGGTATAGGCGGTGCCCGCCCCCGTCTTCACCTGAAAAAAGCCATTGCCGCTGATCGCGGTATCGAGTGGGTTGCCGGTCTGCTGCAACGCGCCCTCGGTGAATACCTGGGAGAGGCTGGCGGGCGCCGCGCCCTCGCCGGGCACAGCAGGGCCATCAGCGAAACCGCTGGCGGCACCGCTGTAAATGTCGGCGAACTGGGCGTTCGATGCTTTGAAACCGGTGGTCGAAACGTTGGCAATGTTGTTACCGATCGTGTCGATATCCGTCTGTGCGGCCTGCACGCCGGAGAGCGCGATGGAAAGCGACATCCTTACCTACTCCCGATCAAAATAGTTCCTGCACCGAGCTCAGCGCCGCAGGTGAGAGACCCCCGCCGAGCTCGAGTTGCGGCCCACTCTGGCCGCCGAGCACGACGGCAGTCACCGGCGCCACCGCGAATGTCGTCGCCGTCACCGAACTGACGCCCTTGGCGGCGGTGGCGTTCACCGTGTATGTATAGTTTCCTGCGGGCTGCGCCTGACCCGTCGCCCCTTGCCCGCCCCAGGAAAAATTCTGGTTGCCGGCGCCGAGCCCGCCAAGATCGAGTGTGCCGACGACTTTGCCTTGTGCATTCCTGATCTGCACGGTCACATCGCTGGCCGCGCCCGACAGCTGAAATGCGCCAGTGGCGGTGCCGCCACTACCCAGAACAATCGTATTGCCCGGGACGGCGACATTGCGGCCAACCAGTCCGGTGGCCTGCACGCCACTATTGGATGTCATCGCGGTGTTCAATGACTGGACACCGCTGGCGGTGGAGAATTGCGCCAGCTCGGCGGCGAAATCGCTGGGGCTCTGAGGGTTCAGCGGGTCCTGCTTTTCGAGCTGCGCCGTCAGCAATTGCAGAAAGTCGCTCTGATTAAGTGACGATGCGGCGGTACTGGCGGCTGAGCTTGCCAGCTGCGTGCCCGCTGGGAGCGTCACGACACTCGCCGGTAATGTGCTTGCCGCTGCTGTCATTGGCTACATCCGTCAGATCGATAGCGTGCGCAGAGCAAGACTCTTCGCGACATTGAAGGCATCGAGATCCGCCTGATAATTCTGCTGCGACGAGATCATATTCACCATCTCGTCGACGGGGCTCACATTGGGCATCTGCACATAGCCCTGAGCGTCCGCAAAGCCGCTGCCCGGATCATAAACCGACCGGAACGGTGTGGCGCTTTCCACTACCCCCGCCACTTCCACACCCGCCATACCCGCTGATGCGGCCGTGTTGTCACCTTCCGTGACGGGCACAGAACGAAACACCACCTCGCGGGCGCGGTAGGGCTGGCCGCCGGTCGAAACTGAGCTGTTGGCATTGGCGATATTGCTGGCCACGGTAGACAGGCGCTGCGCCTCGGCCGCCATGCCCGACCCGGAAATGCCGAAGACGCCCAGCAGCGACATCGCCTACGCCCCGCCGCCTTGCGCGGCACCGCCCATCGCGGTCAGCAGCAGCTTGATCGTCTGAGTGGCGAAGGTAGCGGTCGCCGCGTAGTCGACGGCGTTCCCCGCCGCTGTCACCTTCTCTTGATCGAGATCGACCGTATTGCCGTCGATTGTCGACTGGGCGCTGACCTGATACTGCACCGCATCGCGCGGCAACTCATCAGGCGCGCTGGCGGTGCCCGGTCCGCCGAGGTCCGATGCTGAGATGTGGCGAGCGTCGTTCACCAGCAGCGCCTTGACGCCTGTATCCGTCCCGACGGCCGCCGGCATGCCGGCACCGGATGTGTCGCTACCCATCGCGCGGTTCATAGCCTGCGAGAAATTCAGATCGACGGCTTTGAATCCGGGAGTGCTGGCATTGGCTATGTCAGCCGTGAGGATTGCCTGGCGATAGCCACGCAGCGCCAGCGCGTGACGGTAAAGGCCAAGCCCCGCATCCAGCGGGCTTGTCACCGCGTCGCCTCGGCCGGACCGGTCCCGGCAATAATGCTGTATATCCGCACCATCTGCGTCGTCGCGACCTCTTGAAGAATTTCCGCGTAACTTGCCGAATTTCCATTTTTCTGTACATTACCGCTGGTCGCGTTATTTTGCCAAGAGGAAACCTGCGATGGATGGCCGAACTCGGCAGTACCTGGCGCGCCTTGGCTGCTCAACTCTGATTGCGGGATGGATCGCGCCCGGTTTCGCGGCGACAAATGACGGTCAAGACCTGGCGACAATCCGCGGCGCGATCGAAAACGAGGTCAGCGCCCGGCTCGCCGCGCTCAATGACGCGACGATCGAGGTGTCGGTCGGGGCCATCGATCCGCGGCTCAGTCTGGCCCCCTGCCCCAACATCGAGGTGAGCCTGCCGCCGGCCAACGCCGCGTCCCTGACGGCCAAGGTCACGTGCGACACGCCGCACTGGACGATCTATGTGCCGGTGCACGTGCATGCCTGGGTCGGGGCCATCGTCGCGGCCGGCAATCTGATCCCGAACCGGCCGCTTGCCGCGCGCGATCTGACGCGCGGCCGCGTCGACCTGTTCGCCAATACCGGCGGCGTCATCACCGATATGAAGGAGGTCGAGGGCAAGATCCTGCGGGCCGGGCTGGCGGTGGGCACGCCGATCCTGCAATCGCAGCTTGATCTGCCGATCAGCGTGCATCGCGGCCAGCATGTCGTGTTGACCGCGGAAGACAGCGCCATGGAAATCAAGACCAGCGCCGTTGCGTTGGAGGACGGTCGAGTCGGGGACAATATCCGCGTCGAAAACCCCGACAGCCAGAAAACCGTCAGCGCCACTGTCACTCGCGATGGCGGCGTCGAAGTAAAGTTCTGAACCGTGGGCAACGGGCAGCAGATAAGATGCTGATGGAATTCACGGCGCTGCTCGACGAGCTGCGCGACCTGCTGACCGAGGAGCGGGACGCCCTTCTGTCGGGCAACCCGGAGCGGATCACCGAGCTGGCGCATCGCAAGCTGGTCCTGGCAGAGCAGATCGATGCCACGTGGCAGGGCGCCGGTGCTCCCGGGGCGCCAGCAGAGGCGATCGCCTCGCTCGATCGCTACAACCGCGAAAACTCGATCATCTGCGCCGCGATGCTGCGACATCTGCGCGGCGCGCTGGATGTCTTGCGGCGGCAGCCCCTGCATCGCTCCTATACGATCGACGGGTCGGAGCGCAATCCCGCCGCCTCGCAGGTACTGGGCGCAGCGTAGGTACTGGGCGCAGCCTAGGCAAACTAAACAACGTAGTCTGTCGGAGGATCGAACCGACCGTCCTCCGGCATCCCTGGCAAGGGCTGCCCCGCCTGCCGCGCGGTGCGCAGCCGGTAGACATAGGCCAGCACTTCGGCGACAGCACCGTAGAGGCCGACCGGTATCTCATCACCCAGTTCGACGAAGCGGCAGATCGAACGCGCCAAAGGTGGCACCTCGACGACCGGCACCCCGTGTTCCCCGGCGACCGTGCGGATACGAAGCGCCACCATTCCGGTCCCCTTTGCGACAAGCCGAGGAGCGGCCATTCCGCCTTCACGGTAGCGAAGCGCCGCCGCATAGTGCTCGGGGTTGATTATGACGACATCGGCTTTCGGCACCTCGGTCATCATCCGCATCCGTGCCAGCCGCAATCGCAAGCCGCGGATGCGGCGGCGGGTTTGCGGGCTGCCGTCGAGTTCCCGCTGCTCGTCCTTGATCTCCTGCCGCGACATCTTCAATTCACCGCGAAAGGCGTGCAGCTGGTAGGGCACCTCGAGGAGCGATACCGCGGCGAGGCAGGCGGCCAGAATTAGAAAGATAGTCTCGATCAGCCCCGCCGCGTCTTGCACCGCGCCGGGCCAGGTATCCGCACCGACATGCAGAAAGCCGTGCAATCGGCCGGCGATCAGCCAGGCCGCCACCCCCGCGACCACCATGAACTTGAGCAGCGCCTTGACGATTTCCGCCAAGGCCGCCTGCGAAAACAGGCGGCGAAACCCGCTCAGCGGGTTGATGCGCGACATGTTTGGCATCAGCGGTCGGCTGGAGATCACCCAGCCGCCGACCACGGCGTCGGCGACAAAGGCCACCACCACCATCAGCAGCAGGAACGGGGCGAGCGCCGTCAGTCCCGGTCGCACGACCCGCGCGGTGGCGGCCAGCAGCCGGTCCGGATCGCGCATGTAATCGGGAGCCAGGTCGAGCCCGGCGCCAAGGCTAAGCTTTAACAGCTCGGCCATCCGTCCGCCGCCGGCCAGCAGCACGCACGCTCCCGCCAGCAACACCGCGGTGCCGGCGGCCCCATGGGCGCGCACGATGGAGCCTTCCTCGCGCGCCTTTTCGAGCCGCCGCTCGGTTGGCTGCTCGGTGCGGGCGTCGGCGCCGGATGTGTCGCTCATATCGGCGGCCGCTGCAGGAGGGCGCCTGCCAGCGCCAGTCCGCCTTCGATCATGTGCTGCACCGCGGGCACGAACAGCGGCACCACCGCGACCGTCGCGGCAATGCCGACCCAGAGAAACACCGCGAACCCGACCGAGATGATGTTGAATTGCGGCGCGACGCGCGACACCAGCGCCACTGCGAGATGCACCGCCAACAGCACCGCGACCACAGGTAGCGCCAGCCACACCCCGAGCTGGAACAGCATCGCGCCGGATGCCGCGAGCGCATGCCAGCCACTGCCGCTGATCCCCATCCCGGTCGCAATCGGCACCGCGTCAAAACTTTTCATCAGGACACCGAGCAGGATCAGGTGCCCGTTCATCGCAAGGAACAGCACGCTGCCGGTCAGGCTGAAGAAGTTGGACATGACCGGCACCTCGAAACCGCTTTGCGGATCGAACAGGCTGGCGATCCCAAACCCCATCTGCACGCCGACAAACTCGCCGGCGAGCGCCATTGCGGTCATCACCAGCTGCATCGCCAGACCGATCGCGAGACCGACCAGCACCTGCTCGACCGACAGCAACAGCGTGTCCCACGACACATCGAGCGGCGCCGATTGCTTGAGGCCGCCGGCCAGCACAATGGCCGTCAGCAACGCCAACGCTACCTTGACGCGCGCGGGGATCAGCGGCGAGTTAAAGCCTGGCGCGACCGACAGGAGCCCCAATACGCGCAGAAATGGCCAGAATAGCTCGCCAGCCCAGCGCGCGACATCTGACACGCTGAAACTCAGCACGGGTTCAGTCGACGAGCGTCGCGGCCGTCGCGGCGGAACGCTCGATATAGGCGGCGACGCGCTGTCCCGCCCATGACGACAGCAGATACGCCAGCAACAGCACGGCTAAAAATCGCGGCACAAAACTCAGGGTCAAATCGTTCATTCGGGTGCTGGCCTGCAACAGGCCGATCAACAGGCTGGCAGCGACCCCGATCAACAGGAAGGGGCTGACCAGGAGAAACGTCAGCCGCAGCATGTCCTGCGCCGCCGCGACGATCATCGCCTCGCTCATTTGGCAAAGCCTTCGGCGAGCGACCCGATCACCAGCGTCCAGCCATTGACCAGCACGAAGAGCGCGAGTTTGAGCGGCAACGAAATGCTGGTCGGCGATAACAGCATCATGCCGAGCGACATCATCACCGCGGCAACAACGATGTCGATGACGAGAAACGGCAGAAAGATCAGAAAGCCGATCTGGAACCCGGTCTTGAGTTCCGAGGTTACAAAGGCCGGGATCAGGATGCGCATCGGCACCGCATTGGCGTTGGCATATGTCTCGCCGCCGGCCAGCTTGAGGAACAGCCCGAGATCGTCGCGGCGAGTCTGTCGAACCATGAACTCGCGGAATGGTCCCTCCGCCTTGGCAAACGCGTCCGTCGCCGAAATCTTGTTATCGAGCAACGGCTGTAAGGCGTCGTTCGACACCTGGGTGAAGACCGGCCCCATCACGAACAAGGTCAGGAACAGCGCAAGCCCGATCAAAATCTGGTTCGGTGGCGTCTGTGTAAGGCCCAGCGCCTGGCGCAGCAGCGAGAGCACGATGATGATGCGAGTGAAGGATGTCATCGTCAGCAGGATGGCCGGCAGGAACACCAGCCCGGCCATCGCGATCAATAATTGCACCGGCACAGTCAGGTTCTGACCGCCCTGCCCATCAGGCTGCAGGTTGAGCGCCGGAATTTCGGCGGCCTGGGCCGCAAGTCCGCTCAGCAGCAGCACGCCGCCAGCGGCGAGCGCCGCAACCGTTAACGACCGCGCCATCGATCGACCGCTTGCCGCACCGCCAGACCAAACGCGGGATCGCTTGATCCCGCCGGCGCCAACGGTCCGTCGAGCTCGCACAGGAGCGTGACGCTTGAGCTCGCAACCCCGAGAACAAGATGCCGGGTGCCGACCCCGACCACGACCAGCCGCTCGCGCGGCCCCAGCGACAACGAGCGCAGGACGACGCAGTCACCCCCGCCCGCCCAGCCGGCACCCGGTCGCATGCGGCGCATCAGCCAAACCGCACCGCCCAGCACAATGACGAGAACACCGGTTGCCAAGATCAGGCTGCTGAGAGAGTCCGGCGCTAGGGGCACGAGATCAGCCACAACCCGTTTATTCGACGATCAGCGTCGTGAAGAAGATGTTCTGCACCACCGGTATCTTGTCGCCGCCAGAAAGCTCGGTGACCCGCTTTGTGCCCAGCACCTCGCCCAACGCTTCGTTGATCTGGCTCAGCATCGCGGCGCGCATCTTGTTGATACCCGGCACGGTCTGCAGGTCATCGGACTTCATCGTCAGAACGGTCTGGCGCATCGCATCCTGCAATTGCGGCAGGATAGTCGTGACGACATCGCCGGCATGCGCGCCGGGCACCTGCAGGTTCACCCCGAGTTGCACAAAATGCGAGGTGCCGTCACTGCCCGCCATGCTGACGACAAACGGCTTCACCGCAACGGTGAAAGGGAGTGGGCTTTCGGCTGCTTTGCCGTCGCCGCCGCCGGTAGGCGCCCTCGACATGACAAGAAACCAATAGGCCCCGCCGCCCAACCCGACCGCGAGCAACGCGGCGGCCACCAGCATCAGCATTTTAGACTTGCCGGCACCCTTCGCGGAAGGCGCCGCGGCGACTGCTCCGCTGGCATCACTCATGGGGACAAATTTCCGAATTTCGTCATGTGGGAATCAGTCAAGCGCGGGCTAATGTCAATCGGGCTCAATTAAACAGCGCCGGCAGACTTGCGGCGCGCTGTAGCACGTCATCGATCTCTCGCTGGCTGCGCCGCAGCGCGGTCTGCAGCTCGCGCGTCTCGCTGCGCTCGCCGAGCAGCTCATAGGTGCGCTTTTCGCGCCGCAGCGCGACGACCTGCTCCCACTGGCGGGCGCAGGCCGCCTCGATACGGATGACTTCCCCTTGCTGCGTCAGCACGACATCGTCGATCTTCTTGATGAAGCCGAGATAAGCCGATGTCGCAAACCCCGACATGCCGTTCTGCAACCCGCCGCGCAAAAGCTCGCTGTAGCGTTCGCGGTGCCGCTTCAGCACCTCCAGCTTGTCAAGCGCCTGCTGACACTCCTGGCGCATCGACTGCCATGTCGCCAGAGCCCCCTCGGTGCGCTGCTCGACCGAGCCGATCAGCATCTTCATCGAGGCGTTGGTGGTCATTCACCCAATACTCCCGCCAGGGCAGCGACACTGTCCGCGAGCGCTATGGCGCTGGTCATATCCTGGCAAAGAAAGGCGTCCATCGTCGGTTGCAACGCAACGGCGCGATCGAGTTCGGCATCGTTACCGGCGCGATAGCCACCAATCGCGATCATGTCGCGACTTTCCTCGAACCGCGTGTAAAGCTGCTTGAACCGCTGCGTCCGGACGATCTGGTCGCGCCGCACGACCGCCGGCATCACCCGGCTCACCGACGCGCCGACATCGATCGCCGGGAAATGGCCGCGATCGGCCAAGCCTCGCGACAATACGAGATGGCCGTCGAGGATCGACCGCGCCGCGTCACCGATCGGGTCGTTCGGGTCATCGGCTTCGATCAGCACGGTGTAAAAGGCGGTGATGCTGCCATTGTCATCCGCGCCATTACCGGCCCGTTCGCACAAGGACGCAATACGGCCGAAAACCGTCGCGGGATAGCCGCGGCTGGCGGGGATTTCACCCACTGCCAGGCCGATCTCGCGCTGTGCCATGGCCAGCCGTGTCAGCGAATCCATCAGCAGCAGGACGTGTTGCCCGCGGTCACGAAAATACTCGGCTATCGCGGTCGCACGGTACGCCCCGTGCACCCGCGCCAGAGCGGAGTCGCTGGCTGGCGCGGCCACCACCACCGCCTTCTTCAGTCCGGCGCCAAGGATGCGTTCGACAAACTCCTTCACCTCGCGGCTGCGCTCGCCAATCAGGCCGACCACCACAACATCGGCGCTGGTGTAGCGCGCCATCATCCCGAGCAACACGCTCTTGCCGACACCGCTGCCGGCAAACAGCCCGAGCCGCGCACCGCGACCGACCGTAAACAGCGCGTTGATCGCCCGCACGCCGACATCGAGCGGCTGCTCGACCAGGGCGCGGCGCATCGGATTGATCGAATGCCCGAACAGCGGCAGCCGCTCGGAGCATTTGACCGGCCCGTGCCCGTCGATCGGCTGACCGCTGCTGTCGATGACACGACCCAGCAGCTCGTCCCCGACACCGACTTCCATCGTGCCGCCGCCGGGGATCACCCGTGCCCCCGGCGCCAGCCCATCGGCACGGGTCTCCGCCATCAACAACACACGGTCGCCGTCGAAGCCCACGACCTCGGCCGAGACTAGGCGCTTATCTTCGTTCTCGATAAAGCAGCGCTCGCCGATCGCGACATGGATACCGCGCGCTTCCATGACGAGGCCGACGGTGCGCATCAGGCTGCCTTGCACAATCACACCGCTACCCCTGCCGGCCAACCGCGCGCGATAGCGTTCCAGCCCGTCAAGTAGCCGTTGCGTGTCCACGAACGACTGCAGCTCAGTCATCCGCCCCCTCAAACAAGCTTTGCAGGACAGCGCGCCAGCGGAAGGGCAGTGTCAGATCGACCTGTGTCGCGCCCTCCGCACTACGCGACCGCCAGCGCCGATCGGAGCCGGCACCACCTTCGACATCAGCAAAAATCACGCAGCCGCCCGCCTCGATGTTGTCGTCGCCGACCAGGACGCCGCCGTGCTCCTCGATGTCAGGCGCCAGCTTGCGGACCAGATCGAGGTCGCCAGGGTTCAGGAGCAGACGCAGTTGCGTCATGCCGATCGGCACCTTGGCGATCGCTTCGTGCACCAACCGCACGAGGTATTCGCGCGAGCGCGCCACCTCACCCCCGATGACGCAACGTGCCACCTCAAGCGCCAGAGCCACGACCGCATCCTCCACCGCCCGGTCGAACGTCGCGATCGGCGCCGACAGGTTTGCGATAACAGAGACAAGCCGGGCAACCTGGCCCGCCAGTGCCGCCTCACCGGCCGCGCGGCCTTCGGCAAAGCCGGCGGCATAGGCGGCCATACTGCCTTCCTCGACCCCGCGCTCATATCCTTCCGCATGGCCGCGCTCGATCGCCTCATGATAGGCGGTGGCAGGATTGGCGTCCGGCAGCACGTGGCTGACCGGCTCCGCGGGTGCTTCGACGGCTACCATCTCGAGCGGCAGCGCGGTTTGCACGGGTGCCGCTGGTGGCTCCTGCGGCACCGGTTCCGGCACCAGCTCCGTGATCACCTCGCCATCAAGCGACGGATATTGCCATGGCAGGATCGACGGCATGGGCGCGCCGTGATGCGCTGTCACCTCGCGATCCTTAGGCCGCAGCACGGGTGCGGCTGATCACATAGCGTGCGATCGCGACACCGAGCCGCAACAGCGACACGACGACCCAGCCACCGACAAAATCCGCCAGGAGGCGAATACCGACGATCGCGCTGACCGACCACATCGGCCCTTGGTCGGTAAGCCCGGCCATGGGTGTCTCGGCAAACCACAGCAAACCCAAACCGCCCGCCAGCAATACTGGTCGCAACGCACCCGGCTGCCGGGATTTGGCGGGCTTTTTCGCACTGTCGTTTTTGCCGGCCATAGCAGGCGTCGCCGCGCTGCAATCTCACCTGGCGGCGCCAAGCGGCGCATCGCCACGTTTAACTGCACCTACGGACGGCATCGGACTGGTCGAAACATGCTTCGCATCACCACCGAACAACCGTACCTTCATGGCGCTTTCATCCTCGGCGGGCGATACCACCACAATCGATACCCGGCGGTTTTGCGCCTTGCCTTCTGGCGTGCTGTTGGAGACGACCGGGTGATACTCGCCAAACCCTGCGCCGACGATCAGACCGGGGTCGACCCCGGCCGAGACAAACCGTTTCACCACCGAGATCGCGCGTGTCGCCGACAGATCCCAATTGGAATCGAATTGCGGATTATGAATCGGCGCGTTGTCGGTGAAGCCATTGACCTGAATCTGATACGGCAGCCCTTTCAAAATGCCGGCCACCTGATCGATCAGCGGCAACGCATCCGAGGTCAGCTGCGCCTTGCCGCTGCTGAACAGCAATACGTCGTTGATGTCGATGACGACGCCGAGACTCTGCAATGACACCTGCACCTCACCCTTCCCGATCAGCGAAGACAATGCCTGCGTCAGCTTTTCATACGCGGCATCGAGTTCGCGCGCGTGATGCTCGGTCAGGCGGCGGATATCGATCGGCGGCAGTTTGAAATCACCTTGTTTCAAGACGGGCGCCGTCTTGTCGGTTTCGCCCTGCGGCATGGCACGCAGCGCATTCTCCTGGCGCAGAGCGATCGGCAGGTTCTTGATCTCCTCCTGCCGGGTCACCACCGGAACGTGCACGGGCGACGGCATAAAGTCGAACGGCGCTTTGTTCGGCGCGCCAAGCCCGGTCGAATCCAAGGTGACGGTGCGGCCGATAAAGGCAGTGGAGAATGCCTCGGCCATCTCCTGGAACTTCGACGAATTGATGCTCGACACCGCGTACATGACGACAAAGGTGGCGAGCAGCAGCGTCGTGAAATCGGCGTATGAGATGATCCAGCGCTCGTGATTGGGTGGCTTTTCCTCAAAATGCATGGAATGTCTCCGTCTCCGGCCTGCCCGTCACGTGGCCGGCGCGGGCGACACGTCACCTGCCTCCCGCCCACCGTCGCGCTCCGGCGCTTCCATCGCGTTCCCGTCGAGATAGCCGCGCAATTTCATTTCGAGCTGCAGCGGGCTTTCGAGGATCGCGATGCCGACCATCCCCTCGGCGATCAGTTCCAGCCGGCGTATCCGCCGGCGCACGTGAAACTTCAGTTTGCTGGCGATGGGCAGGCAGATCAGGTTGGCAAAGGCAACGCCGTACACCGTGGCGACGAACGCAGTGGCGATGCCACTGCCCAGTTTGGAGGGATCGTCAAGATGCGACATCACGGTGATAAGGCCCATCACAGCACCGAGAATGCCGACGGTAGGGGCATATCCGCCCATCGCCTCATACATCTCCGCGCCGTGCATCTCCTCATGCGCTCGGGTCGATATGATCGCCTCGAGCATCGTACGGATTTGCGGCGCCTCGATGCCGTCGACGATCATGCGCAGCCCCTGGCGGATAAACGGATCAGTCTGCTGGTCCGCCACCGGGTCGAGCGCCAGTACGAACTGGTGGCGCGCGATCCGCAGCCAGTCTGTCACGTTCTTAAGCTGCTCGGCACGGTCGTCCTTGGGCGGAAGGAAGACCCACAACCCCATCTTCACGCCACGCAAAAAGGCGCTGAGCGGGGTTTGCAGCAACACGGCTCCGATGGTGCCGCCGAACACAATCAGCGCAGCCGAATCCTGCACCAGCGCACCCAGATTGCCGCCATCGATCACCATCGTGAGCAGCACCGAAGCGAACGCCAGAATAATTCCGCCTATGGAGAGAAAATCCACCGCCTAATCTCCCCGCTCGCCGCTGATGCTGTGCCGCGCCGTCACCCAGTCGCCGAGTGCAACGCGCAAATTCAGCAAGGCGCGGCCATGCGCCCGGCACACCGTCGATTTGTCGATGCCCAGCACCTTACCGACCTCGTCCATGTTCAATTCGTGCTCGTAGTAGAGTGAGACGATCGTCCGCTCTCGCTCCGGCAGTGACGCGACCGCCTCGGTCAACACCGAGAGCATCTGGCTGCGATCGAGGTCGGCATGCTGATCGTCATCGGCCTGTGGCTCGTTGGCATCTTCGAACCGCTCAAGCGGGGTCAGCCTTATGCCGGCAACCTCGACCAGCAGCTGGTGGTAATCGGCCAGTGCGATGCCCATCGCTTCGGCGATTTCCTCATCGGTACCGTCGCGGCCAAGGCGCTGCTTGACCAGCCGCATCGCCCGACCGGCGTTCTGCGCCAGGCGCACCGTGCGCACCGGCGCCCAGGTGTCACGCCGGGCCTCGTCGATCATCGCGTTGGTGATGATGCGGTGGAGCGAAAATGGCGGCATGCCGCCGAGTGACATTCCGTCCCTGCGCATGACGCGCAACACCGCGATCAGCCCGGCTTGGAACAGATCGTCGACCTGCACAGCCTCTGGCAGGCGGCCTTTGAGATGCGTGGCGATTTTCTTCACCAGCGGCGCGTAGCGGCGGATCACCTCGCTCTCGTCAAGGCCAGCGGTCGACACCGCCTCGTACTCCGCCGCGGCGCGAGCGATGACCGGCGCCTCAACGGTATCCGGCATCCCATTATCCGGCACGCGCGGGGCCCTCCGGAGCCCGGCCGAGCAGCTCGACCACCTTGATCCGCTTTGCCGGTGGAACTTCGGAAAAGCCGAGCACGCTTATTCGCGGGTGCACCGGGCGCAGCAGGTGCAGGACACACTCACGCAATTCCGGCCGAACCAGAACCACCGCGTTCGACCCCGCCGCCTCAAACCGTGCCGCGCTGGCGGCCGCCTGCATCTGCACCTCGGCGGCCAGGGTTGGTTCGACATCATAGGAGATGCTATTGGCGGCGAGCCTCACGACGTCGTGCAACAGGCGCTCGAGCCCGCTCTCAAGGGCCAGCACCTTCAATTCATCGATCGCGCCGAACAGCGTCTGGACGATGAAGCCACCAAGCCGCTGCCGGACGAATTGCAGCAGCGCGCGCGGCTCCTGCGCCGTGCCACCAGCCTCGATCAGCGTACTGATGATGGTGCGCAAATCACGGATCGGCACATGTTCGGCGAGGAGGCCGGTCAGCACATTGTGCACGACCGTTAGCGACATCACCTTGGGTGTCAATTCCTCGACGATTTTCGGCATCAACGTGCCGAGATGCTTCAGCACTGCCTCCAGTTCGCCGCGCCCAAACAAGCCGTCAATGTTTTCGCGGATGACGCGCTCGAAATGCGTCGCGATGATCACCGGCGCGTCGAACACGGTGTAGCCCGAGCCGCGCGCCTCCTCGGCCGCCGCCGGCATGACCCATAAAGCCGGACGCCCAAACACCGGATCGCGCGTCGGGCTGCCGTGCACCTCGCGCAACACGCGCCCGGTCGACATCGCCATCAGCCGATCGGGGAACACCTCGCCCGACGCGCGTTCGACGCCATGGATCAGGATGCGATAGCCGGTCGATTTCAGGTCCGGATTGTCGCGCACATGGACCACCGGAACGAGATAGCCGAACTCACGCGACACCTGCCGCCGCACCGCGCGCAAGCGGCGCAGAAGGCCGCCGTCGCGCTCATTGCTGACCAATCCGACGAGGCGATAACCGAGCTGCACTTCCAGCGGTTCGACCAGTTCGACGACCCCGATATCGATCTCGCCGCTATCGGGCTGCGGCAGTGGTGGCGCGGGCGGCGCCTGCGCGGCTCGCCGCTGCTCGCGATCGATCCACCAGCCGGTACCGCCAAGCACACCGGCAAAGGCGACAAACGGCACATGCGGCATGCCCGGGATCAATCCGAACAGTCCGACTATTCCCGACGCCAGCATCCACGCTTTCGGATAATTGGCGAATTGCGAGATGATCTGGCCGCCAACATCGTGGCCGGTCGTCACCCGGCTGACGATGACGCCCGCCGCCGAGGAAATCACCAGCGCCGGGATTTGCGCCACCAGCCCGTCACCTACGGTCAGCAGGGTGTAGGTCTGCGCCGCCTCGGCAAGGCTCAGCTCGTGCTGCCACACGCCGATGATAAGGCCGCCGATCAAGTTGATGAACAGAATCAATACGGCCGCCACTGCGTCACCGCGTACAAACTTGCTGGCGCCGTCCATCGCGCCGAAGAAATCAGCTTCGCGCGACACGTCCTGACGCCGCCTGGTGGCCTCTTCCTGATTGATCAGCCCGGCGTTCAGATCGGCGTCGATCGCCATCTGCTTGCCGGGCATGCCGTCGAGCACAAACCGGGCCGCGACCTCGGCGATGCGGCCGGCGCCTTTGGTGATGACGACGAAATTGATGATGATCAGGATCGCAAAGACCGCGATGCCGACCGCGTAATTGCCGCCGATGACAAACGCGCCGAATGACTCGATGACCCTTCCGGCGGCGTCGGAGCCCATATAGCCGTCAAGCAGGATGACTCGCGCGGCGGCAACATTGAGAGCCAACCGCAACAATGTCGTCATCAACAGCAGCGTCGGAAACGCGGCAAAGTCGGTGGACTTCGCCGTGTACAGCGCCGCCAGCAGGATCATCAGCCCGAAGCAGATATTGAAGGTAAAGAAAAAATCGAGCGCCAGCGGCGGCAACGGCACGATCACCATCGCCAGGATCAGGACAAAGGCCGCCGGCCCGACCATCGAGGTCAGGTTCTGCCGCAGCGTGCCAAACGATAGCCGCGGCGTAAGGACTGAGGTCGCAGAGTTCATGTCGCGCTCGGCTTCATGACGCGATCCCGGGCAGACCCGTCAGGATCTGGATAGTGAATTCCTCGAGATGATGCAGCAGCCAGGGTCCCAGCAGCACAAGCGCCAGGATCGTGCCGAGAAATTTCGGCACGAAGCTGAGCGTCGGCTCATTCAGCTGCGTTACCGCCAGAAAGACGCTGACGATCACGCCGATCACCATTATGACGCAGAGCATCGGCCCGGCGACATAGACGAGCGTCAGCAACGCGTCGTGAGAGGCCTGTGACAACCCCAACTCGATCCCCCGACCTTGCGGCATTCCAGCCGCGTCCCCCGACGCGACCAGCAGCTCCCCCGAACCCGCCGCCTCCTAATCCGATCCCTTCACCCGCTCCGACGGGCTCACCACTTCCAGGAACCGCAGCCCCAATCGCTCTTCGTTGATCAGCACGATCTCGCCGCGCCCGATCAGGACTCCGTTCACCCGCACATCCAGTGGCGCGCCGGGCCCCCGATCCAGCTCGATGACGGAACCGCGGCTGAGCCCGACGACCTCTCTGATCGCCGTCTCGGTGCGGCCGAGTTCGACCGAGAGCCACACCGGCACATCCATCACGAGATCGAGGCGCGCCGGTGTAACCCCAGCCGGCGTCTCGTCGGTCGCCGTTTCCAGCGCCGTGCCCTCGCCGTTGTTTTCCAAACTGGCAAAGGCCAGTTGGTTGGCGGGCGGTCCCTTAATGGTGCTTTGCACGCCTGCGATCCGCTCGGACTTCATGACTTGCCGTTCACCGATCTGCTGGCGGGATAACCAGGTGCTCGTCGACGCGCACCGCGATCGTCCGCCCGCGTCGTCCCCACGCACCGCGAAACAGCGGCATCCCGTTGGCCATGACGGTGGCTGTGGTGTTGCGGTCCATCTCGAACACATTGCCGGGTTGCAGCGAGACCAGGTCGGCTACACTGATCTCAATGCGCGTCAGTTCCGCTGTCAGGGTGACCCCCGCTTGCGCCACGCTCGCCCGCAGCGTCTCCTGCCAGCGAAGATCGTCCGCGGCCGAGTCTTCGGGGGCGTCGACCACGAGCTGATCGCGCAACGGCTCCAGCGCCGAGTACGGGATGGCGATAACCAGCTGACCGGCAGCCCGCTCGATCCTGACCTCGAACTCGTTGACGACAATCGTATCGTCGACCGCCGCGAAACCGGCAAATTGCGGATTAACCTCCTGGCGCAGGATCTCCGGCTCAAAGCGCCCGACTGGCTCCCAAGCGGTCGCAAGCTGCATCAGAATGCTCTCCGTCACGCGGCGCATTGATTTCTGTTCAACCGGGCTGAATTCGCGATTGGCAATTGTCACCGGAAAGCGCCCGTCGCCGCCAAACCGGCTCTCGACGATCGCCGCTACCAGACGTGCATCGAGTTCGATCATCAGCGCGCCTTGCAGCGGCCGCAGGCCAATCAAGGTCATGTAGCTCGGCAGCTTGAAGCCTTCGAGCAAGGCGCGGTGACTGACGCATTCGATGCGAACACAGCTTACCTCGACAGGGCGCCGCAGATGGTGCAGCAGGGCCGACCGCAGATACCGGCAGAACCGATCATTGATCAGCTCCATGGTCGGTTCGAACGTCGGCAGGCGGGCACGCGACCGCTTGCGCTCGTCGAGCAGGTCATAAACCCGAACCGCGTCCCCCGGCAGCTGGACAATCGTGTCAGACATAGATGTTCACCGAGGCGGTCGCCGCTTTTGCGGCGCTTCCCAGCAATCGGGAGCCGGCGGACCGGACCGCCGCGGCAGACCGCCGCGACGCCATTGGCACGATGGGCGCCGAATTCCCAGGACCGCCGCTTCCGGTACCGGACCCGACCCAGGCCCCTGTCAGGGCATACCCGGCGCCGCCCAAGTCGCTATGCAGCTGATCGATCGCCTGACTGATCGCCTGCTGCGCTTGCGGCTGCGGCGTCTCGAACCAGGCGGATACGTTATGGCCATTGACCGCGACCCGCACCAGGAGCTGACCGAGCTCCGGCGGATGCAGATTAATGACCATTTCCCGCTCGTTGCTCGACACCAGGGTAACCAGCCGCCCGCCAAGCCGGTCCGTCACCTCATCCACTGCCATCCGTGCCGGCTGCCAGCTCCCTGTGACCTCCGCCATTGGCGTCGCACCGTTGATGGTGCCTGTCGCCGCGACGCCGGTATTGCCGCTCGACGGCAATACCGCATCGGCTGCCGTCACATCCCTCGAGTAATGTCTTGGATCGATATCCGGAATTGCATTGTCGCCCGCCGGATCAGCCGCGGCCTGGGCCACGATCGGTCCAGCGAGGCCAGGGACGAGCGTCGTAGGGCCGAGTTGAGGTGCGGAGGTGTCACCGGTATCGCCTTGCACTAGCAAAGCGGGTCGCGGGCGATTGCCGGCGACACTCGCGATGCTACTGGCATCACCGCTCGAAGGTGCTGCTGTGCCATCCGCCGAAAACGCGCTCTGGTCGGGTTGCGGAGAACTGGCGGCCTGCATGCCATCGACAGGGGATGCGGGACCATCCGCCGCGCTGTCCTTGTGTTGCATCGTGGACTGAGTGGTTTTCTCGCCAAGCGCGCTGACGCTCCTAGGTGGCGAGCCGTCACCCGCGACATTCTTCGACGGGACGGAAGCTGCAGACGCCATCGCCACAGGCGCCGCGGCTTTGTTGAAGACCGCTGCGGTGGCACCAATGACAGGTTGGCGCGTTGAACCTTGCGCCATCTTGCCCTTATCGGCTGCGGCGATCGCCGGCAGTGGCGTGCTGGCGGAGATCGTCGCGGCCATATCCGACACCGCCGCGACGTCGCTCGCCTGCCTCTGGAGTGGTGTTGGGGGTCGCGCGCTCCTGCCGTCGCTCTTGACCTTCTCGCCGCCTGCAGTGGCATCGGCGTGCCCCATAGCTTCCCGGCCGATCTTACCGGCGTCGCTCTTGACCTTCTCGCCGCCTGCAGTGGCATCAGCGGATATCGCACCGCTGACCATTGCGTCGTGCGCCGAGGACCATGCGGGTTCGTTCACTTTCGCCCCTCCTGGAGGCAGTGAAACTTCGCCGGCGCTCACGAGGTGCTGCGTTGCAGCCCTGGCACTTTCCCCGGTGCCGTCACGGGCAGCACCACATGTGGCGGGGGCAGACGGTAGTGGCGTGGTTGGCGATGAACCCGCGGGCGCAGCGTTATCGGTCGCTTGATCGGCAGGGAGGGAATGGCGAGGCATCGGCTGGCTCGCTAAGTTTGTCGCACCGCTGATGCGCACGGGAATGGCAGCGTCCGGGAGGATGTCAGCGTCCGCCGTTGGTGTAGCGTCAGAATCAGCGCGACCGCGCGCCGTTCCATTACGATTTGAACCGCCAGTGGCCGCGAGGCGTGCGCTGTCATTTGGGTCGGAGAGCGGCACGGTGTCGGCGCGCGTCGGCGCACCAAGCTTTGCCGCAAAGCCTTGCACCGCGTCACCCCGACGAGCAGCGTGCGTACTGCCGCTGGCGCCGCTGGAAGCGCCGGGCGTTTGGCTCGAAAGCGATATGCTGAGGCGAGACAATCGAGGCTCCGGCTCAGGCGACCATCTGGTCGCTCTCGTTGCCAAGCATGATCTTGCCCTCGTCGGCGAGGCGCCGCGCGATCTCGACAATATCGCGCTTGGCGGCCTCGACATCCGCGGCCCGCATCGGCCCTCGAGCCCCCATCTCGTCACGCAGCATTTCGGCGGCGCGTTGTGACAGATTGCGCAGCACCTTGTTCTGCATCGCCGGGTCGGTACCTTTGAGCGCCGATACCAGCAGCCTCTGATCGACCGCCCGCAGCATTACCTGGAAGTTCCGATCATCCATCTGGATCAGGTCTTCGAAGGCGAACATGCTGTCGGCCAGCTTCTGCCCCAGCTCGGGATCGACCTCCCTCACCTGCTCGATAATCTTATCGATAGCCGCCTCGTCGAGGCGCTTCAGTATCTTGGACGCAACCGTGACACCGCCAACCGCGACGCGGTTCTGCTGAATGTCGCCCGAGAGCAGGTCTTCGATCGCCTCGTTAAGCTCGCGAATGGCGGTTGGCGGGATCGTGTCGAGGGTAGCGAGCCGCGGGATCACCTGCTCCACCAGATCCTGCGGCAGGTAGCGCAGCAACGCGTCAACCTGCTCCGGCTCGAGATAGGCAAAGATCATCGCGACGATCTGCGGGTGCTCATTTTTGATACTCTCGGCCAGAACCCGCGGATCCTGCCACTGCACCGCCTCGATCCCGGCCATCGGCTCGTCGTGCTGCAACCGCCCTACCATGCGCTTGGCGCGTCCCGGCCCCAGCGCCTTTTCGAGCACCCCCTGGACATAAGCGTCGGCGCCGATACCGAGCGAGGTCTCCTGCAGCATCAGATCGCTAAATTCCTGGAACACCTCGCCAACCGCGGCCTGCGGCACCTTCGAAATGCGCGCCATCGCAAGCGACAACGTGTTGATCTCAGGCTCGGTCATCAGCTTCATGACCTCGGCGGCGGCGTCCTGCCCCACCGACAGCAGGACAACCGCCGCCTTTTCGATATCACTGAGACTGGCCGTCGGCGCGAACGCTACTTCTGCCATCTGCTATCCACCCTTTGATGACCTGCGCCGTGCGCGCCGGATCGTTGGCGACCAGTGCGCGCACGGTTTCAGGCTCGATTGTATTGACCGGCGCCGGTGTGGTGCGGCGGACGCCGCTGGTCATCGACCATGCGGGGCGCGCCGTATCCGATCCGACCATCACGTTGATGTTGGCAGCCGTGCCGGCGGACGCTGCGCCCGCAGCCGTCGCGGCAGGGGCGAGCCCGAGTTGCAGATGCTCCATCCGCCGCAACAACGGCAGGATTCCGCCAAACAGCGCCAGCAAACCGGCTAACGCCAACACCGCATTGTCGCGCAAGGCAACGATGCCGGGCTGCTGCCACCAGGGCATGACGCCGGCCGCCTGATCCGCGGCGGCGTCCTCGAACGGCAGATCGACCACCGTCACGCGCGGATTCTGCGCTACCCCGATGGCCGAAGCGACCAAGGTGTTGATCGACTTGATGCGGTCAGGTGGCAAATGCCCGGACGGGTTGTTCACCAGCACCGCGACGTTGATACCGCGCAACGTCCAGGCCGGATGCTCGCGGTACTCGATCGTATGATCGATGTCGTAATTGGTCGTCTTGTGCGAATCTGCTGGCACCGGCGGCACCGGCGGCGTCGGCTCCGTGGCATCGCCGGCATCCGCCACATTGGCTTTGCCCGCGGGCTTGGGTGGCGGTTGTGGCTGCGGCAGCGGCGGGTTGACGGTCGGCGTGTCGGGTGGACGGTTCGACAGCGCGCCCGGAATGCCGATCGGCGTCACATCGTTGGGATGCGAGCGGATGATCTCGTTCTGGCTCAGCACATGGCTGTCGCCGTACTTAATGAAGCTTTCCTTGGTCTTTGAGAAATCGATATCGGCATCCGCCGAGACGCGAAAGTTGCGCGGTCCTAATACCGGCGTCAGCAATTCCGTCACCAAGGTTTCGTAGCGATGGTCGACCTCACGCACCAGGTCGAGCTGCTGCGGCAGCTGCTGCATCGTATCGGCGCCGGTTGGCTTCAGACCGCGGCCACTCTGATCGACAATGGTGACATTATCGCGCGCCATCCCCGGCACGCTGCCCGCCACCAAACCAACGATTCCGTCAACCTGCTCTCCGCTCAGCTGCATACCCGGGCGCAGTTGCAGCATCACCGAGGCACTCGGTTTTGGAGTGTCGGCGAGAAAGCTCGTCTGCTTAGGCAGCGCCAGCATGACCTTCGCCGAAACCACGCCGTCAACATCGCGAATGGTGCGGGCCAGCGCGGTTTCAGTGGCGCGGACGTAGTGTACCTGCTCGGCGAATGGGCTGACCGACAGGCTTTCGTTATCGAATAACGCCCAGTCGTCATGTTCCTGCTTGGGCACGCCGCGCGCCGCCAGCTGTAGGCGGGCCCGGCCCGCATCCGCCGCCGGCACCATGATGACCCGCCCCCCCTCGCTGATGCTGAAGGGAATGTTGAGCTTTTGCAGCTCAGCAATAGTGCGGCCACCCTCGTCGCTGGAGAGCCCGGCAAAGAGCACGGAATAGCTCGATCCTGGCGCCCAGAGTACCGCCATTGCGACAAGCGCGGCTGCCAGCGCAGCACCGGCGGCAATCGCCAGTCGCCGATTGGCGATAACAACCGGAATGATCCGGTCGAGCAACGCCTTCGGAATGAATCGATCGAAAACGGCCACACTGCGCCCGCGTTGATCAGACCGGCATATTCATGACGTTGGTATAGGCCGCGGTGACCTTGTCACGCACATTCGCGGCGAGTTGCATCGCGATGTTGGCCTGTTCCATCGAGATCATGACATCACTGAGCGGGATGTCGTGATTGCCAGCGGCGAAGGATTGCGCCGCCCCACTCGCCGACGCGACCGTGTCATCGAGCTGCCCTACAGCCGCATGCAGCATCTGCGAGAACGAGGCACCGCCCATCGGGGCAATTTCGAGGCCGGGCGCCACCATCCCGGCGCTGGCGCTCGGGCCGCTTGCCGCCGATGCCAGGCTTTCCATCTCGGACAGAACCGACGACATCGCGGCGATCGCTCCGACCATCGCATTTACCTCGCCGCGGCGACCGAAACGGCGGCCGGCCGTCGCGCCAATTGCCGCCGGTGTGCCAGAAACGCCAGCCGCGCCAGTGCATCACTGGCTTCTTCCGGCAATTCCACCAGCTCGGCTTCGGCGCGATACGTTCCGTCAGCCTCGGGCGCCGCGTCAGTCACCTGGCCGTCCAATATCACCGGCTCCAGCAGTGTCGGATGAAAATACAGCTTGAAACGCATCCAGTCGTAGGGCCGCACCGGTTCCAGCAGCGACCACGCGATACGCCCCACCCCGAACTCGATCTCCTGCGCTGGCGGCAACGGCGTGTCGCGATAGCAGAGGTGGCTCAGCATTTCCGTCAGCATGTCGAGCTTGCCATGAAGCGGCGCCAGAGCCTCCGCCATGCGTTCGTCGGGAGGTCGCTGGTTGGCCTCGATCTCGATGTTGCGCAACAGGAACGCCAGGGCGCCGGTATTTGCGATTTGCGCCGCGCGTTGCGCTTTCAAGGAGGGCGCGTGGGCCATCCGTTCCCAGGCGATCGGGAGAACGATGCGGCTGAGGAACGCGGCGCGGTCTGACATAAGGTTCGTCCTTGCCCACGCGGTTGGCAGGCAGATGTTTCAGTTTCCGTTCCTGGCGTATTCGCGCTACGGTTTCCCGACTTGACGAAATACGAAAATTTCGCAACTCCCGTAACATGCGTTTGCTTGCCGCGCAAGTGTTCTAGAACCCAGTTATTTCAGATTTGATTCTTGCCGCGGCGCCAGGAACGCCTGCGGAGGCGTAAGCGGGCAGCGGGGGCGAAACGAGCCGTCTGGCGGTCGCACTCAGCGCGTCAGGCTGAACCGCAGTGTCACCGTAATCTCGAATTCCGGCAGGTTCATGCCAGGCGGAAAGGGCGGCAACTGAGCGCCGCGCAGCATCTCCATGATGCCGGCATCGATATCGGAATACCCGGTACTGCGCGCAATCGCGTAATCGAGGACCCGCCCATAGCGATCGACCCGAAACCGTACCTGCGCCACCCCTTGTTCGCCGCGCTGTCGAGCGGATTCCGGATAGCGCTTGTGGCTTTCGAACCACGCCCCAAGGGCGGAGCGGTACCCGGCCAGAGCATCAGGAGCCAGAGCATCAGGAGAAGGTGCTGGCGGAGCCACCGGCAGCGCGGACGGCGGTACATAAGCACGTGCCGGTGGTGGCGAGTAAGTCGGCGCGGGCGTTGGCGCCACCATTCGCGGCACGGCCGGCATCGGCAATACGAGTGGCGGGCTCTGCGGTTCGATCGCCCGCTCGGTGGGTCTCGATGGCCGAGCGACTTGTCGCGGCGGAGGCTTAGGAGGCGGGTGTCGGACGACCGGCTTTGAAGGCTGCGTTTCGGCCGGATCTGTTGCGGCGGGCAGCGGTGCAGGCGGCGGCAGTGCCGACGGCTCGACAGCTGCAGGGGGCGGCGGCTCCGCGGCGGGGGGCGGTGCCGGCACAGATGTCGGAAGTGGCGCCGGCGCCGGCGATAGCGGCGGCGCCTGGTTCAGCTCGATCTCAACGCTCTTCTGGGGTGGCAGGATCAGCGGCGGCGGTACCGCCTTTGACAGCAGGATCAGCAAGACCGCGCCGCCGAGATGCAGACCGACAGAGACCGACAGCGGTTTGCTGATGCGCATCATGGCGCGCTGTTCGCCGCCTCGGCGAGCAGCGACACCTTCGCAAAGCCGGCCTTATCGACGATATCGAGAACGTCCATCAGTTGCGCGTAGAGTATGTTCCGATCACCGCGCACATAGACAATCCGCGTTGGATCTGCCGCCGCTAGCACCGTTAGCTGTTGCCGCAACGTGTCACCGCTATACGGTTGATCGCCGATAAAGGTCGCGCCCTTGTTGTTGATGCTGACGATGATTGGCTGCCGGGGCTGGGTCACGGCGGCGCTGCTGCTCTTGGGGAGGCTCAGCGGCACGCCGACGGTGAGCAGCGGCGCGGTGACCATAAAGATCACCAGCAACACCAGCATCACATCGACCATCGGGGTCACGTTGATCTGCGCCAAGGGCCGATAATGGTCCTCGCCGGGCTCGCCGGACGGCGGGAGATCGATAGCCATAGGTCCGTCTCGCCCGTCAGAAGCGTTGCGTCAAGCCGGCGAGTATCGTGCGCCGCGGGCCGAACTGCGGTGCGCCAACCCCGACCCCGGTGCCGTTGCGGATCAAGTATTTCAGGTCCAACAGGTTGAGGATATCGAGCCGCGCCTCCATGCCGGTCCACACGCCGAAATCGAGCGGCTGCAACAGGCTCAGATTAACCTGCTGATAATCCGGCAATGAGGCGCCGTTTGGCACATCAGCGGTGCTGGCACGCAGGCCGCTGCCAAAGATGACGCTGGCCGATACGCGGGTCTTCGTCGGGAATGTGTAGGCGACACCGCCCGAGCCCGTGTAGGTCTGGTCGTGATCGAGATGGATGAAATGGCCGGCGATATAGGCCAGTTCGTCGGGCGCGAAGTTGAACTGTCCGGAAACGATATCCTCGCCCATCGCCTTTCCGACTGCGAAATTCGCGTACAGGCTCCAATTTTCGATCTCATAGCTCGCCGTCAGCTCCAACCCTTCGGCAAAACCCCGCGCATAGTTGAACGGCGTCAGGATAACCGGCGCGCCGAACTGACCTTCATCGATCAGGTTCTTGGCGATCTTGTAATATCCGTCGAGGCCGATCTTGAGCCCCGGCAACAGGATCTGGGTCGCGCCGATATCGAAATAATGATCGCGCTCTGCCTTGACCGGGCTGTCGGCGGTTACAGTCGGAGCGGCGCTTGTGTTCGCGAACAACGCAAGGGTCGGCGCCGAGACCAGTTCGAACGGCGGTGGCGTGAAATACCGGGCATAACCGGCATGGACCGTGGTCTGGTCGTTCGGCTGCCAGACGACATTGACGCGCGGGCTCAGCTGCTGCTCGTGCGTGTACTGGTCGACCAGATCAAACCGCGCCCCGAAATTTATCGTGACGGTCGGCACGATCTTCCACGCATCCTGCAGATAGAGGCCGTAAAGCCAGCCGGTCTTCCCGCCTGAATCCGCGATGCTCAGCGGCTGGTCAGAGAGCTGCGTGCCGTCCCCAGCGAGCGGCAGGACGCTGGTGCTGGTGGAGAAGGCCGATCGCTCGCCCTGTACGAGATAGCCCGCCCGGAGGGTGTGCACGTCATCGAGCCGATAAGAGGCATCTCCCTGCGTCCCGGTGGCCACGCTGCGGCGATAGGCGTTTTGTGCCACCCCGTTGAACAGCAGGTCGCCGATCGGGTCGGGGGTAAAGTAGAGGCTGCTGTACCGGCTGAAGGTTGAGACCTGAACATCCAGCGCGTCGATGCTCTTTTGCAGTGCGACAACGCCGTAATGAGTGATCTCCCGCTGGTTTTCATTGAGATCGGACGAGTCAAAACTCGCGATGCCATTTGCAACGAGGCCGAGTCCGGGCGACTGCCCGGGATTGTTCGGTATCTGGAACTGGCTGCGGGAAGTGCCGACGATGGCGCTTAGCCGGGTCGTCGGATCGAGAGCGCCGGATACATATCCGAAGCCGCGAAACTGGTTGGTCTGATCATGGATTGCGTGATAGCTGCCGGCCGGATTCTCGATGCCGATATCGTTGTGAAGGAAATTGCCGGTCACGAAGTATTCCACCTGACCGTCATGGCCGCCCCATTCGAAACTCGGCTGAAGCCAACCTTGCGTGCCGCCATATAGCGAAACCGAGGCGCCATCGCCGAGCGCGCCGGTCTTGGTCCGGATGTCGATGATGCCTCCGGTGCGAAGGCCATATTGCGCCGGCAATGCGCCGGTGATCAGCGAGATCGACTGCGCGAGGCGGGTTTCCAAGGCTTGGCCAAAGACGTTGATGCCCTCTGGCAATTCGACGCCGTTCAGCCGGTATTGCAAGTTCGCATGCTCACCACGGACATGCAGCTGACCGAATGAATCCTGCGCCACACCAGGGGCTTGCAGGAGCACCTGGTTGAGTGGCGCATTCTCCCCCTGCGGCCGGTTTTCGACCGCCGGAAGGCTGAGCGTGTAGGTGCTGGCACCAACACCAGGATCTATCCGCCCGGCGGCGCCATCGGGAGCTTTTCCGACGATATCGAGATCGAGAGACATCGATCCTTCCATTTCCGGAGGCGCTCCCGGCGTCTCAGAGGGTCTTGCCGGCCCCGGTTGCGCTTGCTGCGCCCCGGCTGAGTTGACGATCAAGAAAGGCACGGCGAGGGCAGCTAGCGCGGACGCACCGCGCCGGCTGCCAGGGGCAGGGCTTTGCATTGGCCACCTCGAACGGATACAGAGGCCGCGGGCAGACCCGCCGCGGCGTCGGATTTAGCTTGAGACCGGGAGACTCAAGCCCGAGGTGGCGCGCGGCCTTGGAAATAGCGCGGTGCCTTCAGCTCAATAAAGACACGCGCGAGCAGTAGGTGGTTGTGGCGGCCCGGCGGCGGCGGTACCAGCCCGAAAAACGCCAACGGTGCCGCGCTATGGTGATGCAGCGCGGCGCAGATGTCGCAATCGTCATCCGCTGTGATCGGCGCGAGCGGCTGGTCGGCCGCCGGGGCTGCCAGGGCAAGCGGGCCGTGAGACGAGAAATTCGCCGGATGGTGATGCCAGCCGAAGAGGAGAGCCTGAAATAGAACGGCAAAGACGCCGAGGCTCGCGATGCGCGACCGCCGGCCATGCCCGAGGGCAGGGCCCTGACGGATCGCTAGATGCCGGCCGCGTGACATCCGGCTACCGCGACTTGCCCTAACCGGCTCGGCAGAGTAGCGCGCCGGAGCGGCCGATCAGCCCCTGCATGCGGCCGGCAAAGCGGCCGATATCAACGATGAATTTGTTATAGGCAATGACCGCCGGTATCGCGGCGGCGAGCCCCATCGCTGTGGCAAATAGCGACTCCGCGATCCCCGGCGCCACCACCGCAAGGCTCGTATTGTTGGCGGCAGCGATAGCGGCAAAGCTGTGCATGATGCCCCAGACGGTGCCGAACAGCCCGATAAACGGCGCCGCCGAGCCAAGGCTCGCGAGAAACGGCAAGCGGTTCTCAAGCCGACGCAATTCGCCGTTCAACGCCAACCGCATTGCCCGCTCGATCCGGTCGCGCCGCTCGTTCGTCGTTTCCGGGATGCCATCATGCGGATCAGCGCGCTCATCGAGACCGGCGCTCAAAATCGCGCGCACCGGGGGCGCGGCCGCGGCTATGTTCGGCCCGATGAGCTCGGCGGCGGTCCGCGCCTCGGCGGCGCGCTGCTCATAGCCTCGCGCAACCCGACCGACCGCGCCAAGGTCGATCAGCTTTTCGACAATGACCGCCCAACTCCAGATCGAGGCTGCCAGCAGCAAGAGCATCACCAGCTTGACAACCGGATCGGCGTTGAGGAACAGCGAAATCACCGACAGGGATACGGCGCCATCGTTCATGCTGATCTCTTACCGACTAACACCACAAGCTGTTGATGCCCCGGCCAGCGCACCGATGCAATCGTGTTGACACCCGACTGGCGCGCCCGGAGGTGACGCCTCGCTAGGAGAGCCCGAGCTTATTCGCCGATCACGGCCAGGAAATCGCATTGTACCTGCATCGGCGGCATGAAATCGCTGCTCGTCGTCGTATGCCGCGCCGGACGCGAGTGCGGGTCGGGGAACATCTCGACCCAGTATTTGTTCAGCACCGGACGCAGCGCTCGATCGGTGATCCAGACCGTCATCTTCACGATGTCGTCCGTAGTGCCTCCCGCCGCCTCGATCAGACGGCGGACATTCGCGAACATCGCCGCGCATTGGGCATCGAGGTCTTCCGGCACCTTGCCCGTATCGATATCCGCACCGGATATCGCTCCTGTCGTGACGAATGGGCCGCGACGGCAGGCGGCCGGGATCGGGTTGACGTGCTTTACGCCAGGCACTTCGATGCTGCGCCGCTTTTCCAAGACCGTCTCCGCTGGGTTAAAGAAGTCGGGCGATGCTAAACCTGATTTGATCAGGCGTAGATCTTCACCAGCTCATCGTGAGCCCATTTTACCGATTCCTCGGCTGCCATTCCCTGTGCGGCTTTGGCGTACATGTCGACGATGATGTATTTGCTAACAACTTCCGCCGCCTTGCGGCCGGAGGTGGCCGGATAGCCGGCGAACTTGCCGCTTTCGACGGCGGTGCGGAACGGTGCCATGACCGGATCGACCTGCCACACCTTGTCATCCATCCACATCTTGGTCGGGCCGACGCAGAAGCCCTGCTGCGAGGTGAACCACTCCTCGAACACGTCCTTTGAGTGAAACCAGCGCAGGAAGTCCTTCGCCGGCTTCTGATTCTTGCCGTAGTTCGGGACGATGTTGACAAAGGGCAGGTGATAGCTGAACTGCCCGGCCGGCCCTTTTGGCAAGGCCGTGTGGAACATGTCGTCCTTCAGCGGCTTGCCATTCTCATCGGCATAATTGTCGGGTTTCGCCTTGGCCAGGAGATAGATCGAGGCGCCGTTCAGCGTGGCGCTGATCGTGCCGGACAGAAACGCGCGGTTATTACCGGAATCGTCCCACGCCATGCCGCCATCATCGAAACATTCCTTGTAGAAGGCGGTCGCGAACTTCACAGACTCGACGGTTTCCTTGCTGTTGAGCACGACGGTCTTGCCATCGGCTTCGACCTCCTTGCCGCCCCACGACCACAGATACGGATACCAGAAGGTCGGCGCGTCGCCATAGGTATGTGCCAGGGTCTGTCCCAGCGGGTGGTCCTTGCCCTTCAGCTTCTTGCCAGCGGCGCGGTAGTCCTCCCAGGTTTTCGGGTAGTTGTCGGCCGTGATGCCGGCCTCCTTCCACCACGAGGTGCGGTTGACGATCTGCGCCCCGAGGATGGTGAACGGCATCCCGACCCATTTCTTGCCGTCGAACGCGACCGCCTTGGCGGTGTCGTAGTAGCCTTTCTGGGCATTCCCGACCTCTTCGGCGAGATCGCTCATATCGGCCGTGCTTTCGGCATAGAGCTGGGCCCAGTTGTTCAGCTCCATGATGATGTCGGGGCCAGCACCGGACTGAATCGCCGAAGTCGTACGCGCCTGGACGCCGTTACCCTCGATCGTCTCGACATTGAGGTTGATGCCGAGCGCCTTCTGGCACTCCTCCTTCATTTTGCCCTTGAGCAACTGATCGGAGATCGGCACGAAATCCACCGGCTTGACCCAATGCAATGTGGTGCCCTGGGCAAACGCGGGAGCGCGGCCGCTCGCCAGGATGGCGGCGAGGCCACCGCCTGCTCTGGCGGCCAAAACTCCCGCGCCGGAAAGCTGCAATACCCGGCGTCGATCGATGCGCTGCATTCTTGTTTCCTTGTTGAGAGCGTTTCCAGAAATGATCGACGCCCTGAGTTGTTGGCTCAGGCTGCGTAGATCTTTATCAACTCGCCATGCGCCCATTTCACGGCGTCTTCCGGCGCGATGCCTTGGACGGCCTTGGCGTACATGTCAACGATGATGAACTTGCTGATGGCCTCGGCGGCGGCGCGGCCAGCCGGCCCGGCATAGCCGGCAAAACGGCCGCTTTCGGCCGCTCTGCGGAACGGCGCCATAATCGGATCGACACCCCAGACCTTGTCATCCTCCCACATCTTCGTCGCCCCGACCGAGAAACCCTGCTGGGAGGTAAACCACTCCTCGTAGATGTCTTTCGAGTGAAACCAGCGAAGGAACTCCTTCGCCGCTTTCTGATTGGCCGTATAGGTCGGGATCAGGTTCGAAAACGGGACGTGATAGCTGAACTGTCCGCCCGGCCCCGATGGCAATGGCGCGTGGAAGATATCGTCCTTGATCGGCTTGCCCGCTTCCGTCAGGTAATCGTTGGGTTTGGCGCGCGCCAGCAGATAGATCGAGGCGCCATTGCTGGTCGAGCTGATCGTGTTTGACAGGAAGGCCCGATTGTTGCCGGCATCGTCCCATGACATGCCGCCTTCGTCGTAGGCATCCTTCCACATGGCGACCGCGAACTTGACCGACTCGACGGTCTCCTTGCTGTCCAGCACCACGGTCTTGCCGTCAGCCTCGACCTCCTTGCCGCCCCACGACCAGAGATAGGGATACCACCCGGCGGGGCCATCACCGAAGGCATGCGCCAGGGTCTGCCCGAGCGGATGGCTCTTCGCCTTCAACTTCTTGCCGACTGCGCGATATTCCTCCCACGTGGCGGGGAATTTCTCCGGCCCGTAGCCGAATTCGGCAAACCAAGAGGTCCGGTTGGCGTAGAGCACACCGAGGATCGTAAACGGCAGCGCGATCCAGCGCTTGCCGTTGTTGGCGACAGCTTTGGCGGTGTTGAAATAGCCGCCCTGCGCGGTGCCGACCTCCTCGGCGAGGTCGCTCATATCGGTGAGACTGTCGGCATATAACTGCGCCCAGTTGCTCACCGCCATCATGATATCGGGGCCATTCTTTGACTGGATCGCGGCGGTGATGCGGGCCTGGACGCCGTCGCCGTTGATCGTCTCGATCGCCAGGTCGATGCCAAGCGCCTTCTTGCAATCATCCTTGAGCTTACCTTTCAGCAACTGGTCGGACACGGGCACGAAATCGACAAACTTGAGCCAGTGCAGCGTTGTCCCCTCGGCGTAGGCCGGGGCGCGCGGGGTGGCGAGCGTCTTAAGCGTCGCGGCGCCGGCGAGTTGTATTGCCCGGCGACGGGTAATCCGTTCCATCTGATTTCCTCCCGGTCCACTTGATTCAATGGCCGTTAGCCGGCTCTATCGAATGGCAAGTGATGCGCCGGCCGATCACCGGCGCATCATGCGTTCTTCATCTATGCATAAACCTTGACCAGCTCCCCGTGCGCCCATTTGACGGAGTCCTCCGCCGCCATCCCCTGGATCGCCTTGGCGTACATATCGACGATGATGTACTTGGTCTGCGCCTCTGCCGCTTTCTGGTTGGGCGGCCCGGCAAAACCGGACAAGCGCCCGGTGACCGGAATTTTCTTGAACGGCGCCATCACCGGGTCGACGTTCCAAATGGGGTCATCTTCCCACACCTTGGTCGCCCCGGCGGTGTAGCCCTGCTGAGTATTGAACCAGCCTTGGAACACCGGCTTCGAATGAGCCCAACTGATGAATTTCTTCGCCGCGTCCTGATTCTTCGAATACTTCATCAGCATGTTGGTGAATGGCCCCGGCAGGTTGAACACCCCGCCAGCTCCACCAGGAATGCTGGCGTGGAGGATGTCCTTAAACATCGGCTCGCCCTTCTCTGTTTGATAGGCATCGGGCTTCTTCTTGGCTTCCAGATAGATCGATGCGCCATTATTGGTGGCGCTGATCGTACCTGACAGAAATGCGCGGTTGTTGCTGGTATCGTCCCAGGACAGCCCGCCCTCGTCCATCGTCTCCTTCCAGAGCGCGGCGGCGAATTTGACGGACTCGATCGTTTCCTTGCTGTTGAGCACGACAGTCTTGCTATCGGCTTCGACTTCCTTGCCGCCCCACGACCAAAGGTAGGGATACCACCAGCCGGGTGCGTCGCCGAAGGTATGGCCCGCGGTCTGACCGTAGGGGTGCCCTGCTTTTTTGAGCTTCTGGCCGACTGCGCGGTACTCGTCCCACGTCTTCGGGAACCCATCCTTGGCGCCGGCCTCCTCCAGCCAGGATTTGCGCCAGGCGATAAGGCCGCCACCGACGCAAAACGGCACACCGATCCACTTGCCGCCTATTGTCCCTACGACCTTGCAGATGTCGTAGAAGCCGCCCTGCGCCTTGCCGAGTTCGTCGGCGAGTTCGCTTACATCAGCCGCGCTCTGCCCATAGAGCTGAGGCCAGTTGTTGAGCAGATAGAAGATGTCCGGTCCGGACCCTGACTGGATCGCTGAGGTGACGCGCGCCTGGATATCGTTGGCGTTGATGGTCTCGACGGTCAATTTGATGCCGAGATCCTTCTGGCATTGCTGCGTGAATGGTCCCTTCAGAAACTGGTCGGAGGCCGGCACAAAATCGGCCCATCGCAGCCAGTGCACGGTTTGCTCTTGCGCATATGCCGGCGCCCGCCCGCTCGCCAGGATGCCGGCGAGGCCGCCGGTTGCAGTGCTCACGGTGCCGGCGCCCGATAATTGCAAAAACCGACGTCGATGCATCCGTGGCATGGCGTTTCTCTCCCCTGTTCGGCGGCGGTGGCCGCCTTGGATTATTGGTTTGGTCAACCGGCGCTTTTAAAGTGCGGCTTCGGTTTCGTTGTCGAAGAAATGGATGCGGTCGGGGTTGAGCGCGAGGCGCAGTTTTTCGTGGACCTTGGTCGGGGCGGTCGGCTCGACCGAAGCCACCATCGTCGTGCCGCCGACCGCGACATCGAGCAGAATTTCCGAGCCGAGCCGCTCGACCACCTCGACCGCGGCATTGACATTGAGGTCGGCGGGGTCGCCGTCGCGCGCGATGCGCATATCTTCCGGCCGCACGCCTAAGGTCACCGGCTTGCCGGCATGCGCGCCCAGCCGCGGCGCGATCGGCGCGGGAACCTTGACCCGCATTCCATCCCCTTCGGCCCACAGCGAGCCGTTTTCGGCGGCGAGCCGAACCGGCGCGAAATTCATCGCCGGCGAGCCGATAAAGCCGGCGACAAACCGGTTGGCCGGCTGGTTGTACAATTCCATCGGGTCGCCGACCTGCTGCACCCGACCGTCGCGCATAACCACCACGCGGTCGCCCAGCGTCATCGCCTCGACCTGGTCGTGGGTGACGTAGATCGCGGTGGTACCGAGCCGTTCGTGCAATTTCTTCAGCTCGACACGCATCTGCACGCGCAATTTGGCGTCGAGGTTCGAGAGCGGCTCGTCGAACAGGAAGACCTGCGGGTGACGCACGATCGCGCGCCCCAGCGCGACGCGCTGCCGCTGCCCGCCGGAAAGCTGCCGCGGTTTGCGCTTGAGATAATCCTGAATGCCAAGAATTTCGGCCGCGTCCTGCACCCGCTTGGCAATCTCTGCCTTATCGAATTTTCGCATCTTAAGGCCGAACGCCATGTTGTCGTACACGCTCATATGCGGGTAGAGCGCGTAATTCTGGAACACCATCGCGATGTCGCGATCCATCGGCGGTAACGCGTTGACGATCTTCTCGTCAATCGAGATGTGGCCCGAGGTGATGCTTTCGAGCCCCGCCACCATGCGCAATGTCGTCGTCTTGCCGCAGCCGGATGGGCCGACCAGAACAACGAACTCCTTGTCGCGGATATCGAGATTCACATCGATGACCGCGTGGACCTCGTCATATTTCTTGTTCAAGCTGCGCATCGCGACGCGAGCCATCGTCAACTCCCCCAGGTGCTTATTCTAGCCTTTTACCGATCCGGTGATCCCGGACACGTAGTATTCAACAAAGAACGAGTAGACAAAGGCTACCGGGATCGAGCCCAGCAGGGCCCCGGCCATCAGCTCGCCCCAGAAAAATACATCGCCGCGCACCAGTTCCGAGGTAACACCGACCGGCACGGTCTTCTGTTCCGGCGAGGACAGGAACACCAGTGCATAGATGAACTCGTTCCACGATAGGGTGAACGCAAAGATGCCGGCCGACAGGATGCCGGGGATCGCCACCGGAAAGATGATGTAGACCATCGCCTTCCAGCGCGGCGCGCCGTCAATTCGGGCGCATTCCTCGAGCTCTTTCGGGATCGACTTGAAATATCCCATCAACAGCCAGGTGCAGAACGGAATGAGGAAGGTCGGATAGGTCAGGATTAGCGCCCAGGGCGTGTCGCCGAGCTTGAAATTACGGATGATATCGCTGAGCGGAATAAAGAGCAGTGTCTGGGGGACAAGATAGGTGACGAAAATCCCGGTGCCGATACTGCCCGCGAAGGGGAATTTGAGGCGCGACAGTGCATAGCCCGCGAACAGCCCGCACACCAATGAGATCGCAGTCGCCGCCAGCGAAATAATCATCGTGTTCAGCATCCATGTGCTGAACAATGTTTCCGTGAGCAGGTCCCGGACGTGTTCGAGGGTCGGATGGGTCGTCCAGAAGGGCGCGTAGTTCGCGGCGCTCCATGGCCGGTACAACTCGCTATCCGGCCGTATGGTCGTGATAATCATCCAATAGAACGGAAACAGCAGCGCGACGACAAAGCAGGTCGTCGGCGTGTAGAAAAAGACCCAACGCCGCCAGGCAGCTCCTTCGATCATGGCTTAAAGCGTCTCCGCCTTGCGGATATAGACGAGCTGCACAATCACAACGAGCAGCAGTATCGGGAAGATCGCCAGCGAAATCGCGGCCCCCTGGCTCAACAAGCCGGTACCGATCCCGAGTTGATAGGCATAGGTGGCAAACAGCTGCGTCGCGTTCGCCGGTCCACCGCCGGTCAACACGTAGACGAGCTGGAAGTCGGCGAAGGTCTGGATGACTGAGAACAACACGATGACCAGGGTCACCGGCAGCAGTAGCGGCCAGGTCACGTGGCGAAATCTCGCCCAGGCCCGCGCCCCGTCGATCGCCGCCGCCTCGTGCAACTCCGGGCTGATCGTCTGCAATCCGGCCAACAGGCTGATCGCGTAGAACGGCACCCCGCGCCATACATTGACGACGATTACCGAAATCATCGCCAAGGTTGGATCGCCCAGCCAATTGATCCGGGAGTGGATGATCCCGACATGGAACAGCATCCAGTTCAGGACGCTGAAGGTCGGGTCGAACATCCATTTCCAGGCAAACGTCGACAGCACTGTGGGGATGATGAACGGTAATAAAATAAAGGCGCGCATAAACGCCTTGCCGCGAAAATTACGATTCAACAACAGCGCCAGCCACAAGCCGAGCACCAGCTTCAGAACCGTTGTAACAAACGTGTACAGACAGGTGTTCCACACGGCGACGCGGAAGATGTCGTCGTTCCAGATTTTCTTGAAGTTATCGAGCCCGACGAACTGCCCCGGCACACCGACCGTGGCATCGGTCACGGAAAGAAGGATACCATTGACGAAGGGGTAGGCGATGAACAACGCAAGCAGGACGGCCGTCGGCAGCATCAGGCACAAGGCCAGCCAACGCTCGTCTTCGAGCAGCCGCGTGATAGCCCCGCGCTGCGGCGTCGCGACATAGGCACTAGGGGTAACGGCGTCGACCGTCGCCATCGCAATCCTCCCCGGCGGCGCGATCTCCGCGCGCGTTTCGCCGCACCTGCTTCTTTAGTGGGAACCGCGCCTTCGCACAAGTGGTGCTCCGGCTGACAACAGCCCTCTTTGGGATGAGCCTTGCATTGCCGATGCGCGATGCTATCGTCAGGGCATGACGCTGTGTCTCTCATCGCGATTTTGGTACCGCCGTTACATTCCGGCGGCCTAGGAGCGCTTTGACGCGTCAATCCCGAAGCCGCCCGTAAGGCGGCTTTCGTATTTCCGGGTGTGTTCCGCCCGACAGTCGCCGAAGCGGAGTGGCCTCTTTCCAACAGGAGGTCTCATGTCACGCAGCAAACCCATCGGCGATTTCGATGTGATCACTGGCCCACCCGCCGTCATCCGCCGCATCCCCCCGGCCGCGCCGCCCTCTCCGCCCCAGCCCGCCGGGCTCACAGCACCGGCACCGGCCCAGGGCGAGAAGCCGGCACCGAGGACACCCGGTAGACTCACGTAGACTTCGTGGCATGCGCATGATTATCGTGCGCGCCCATGCGCTACCGCATCGAGGTTTCGATCGCACGCAAAGGCTTCGTGCAGGTGCATTTTCCTGGCCGATTGATTGCCCTGGAAGCATCCCGGCACGAAGGCCTCGTCTGGCAAGTCGAGGTCACCGATGACGGCGGCGGTTATCGCGGTCTTGTCAGCGTGCACGCCGAAAATGCGGCCGATGCAGCCTGGCGCGTCGCGCAGGCGACGGTCCGCGCCGTCTCTGGGCTGATGCAGGCGCCGCTCGATCCGGAACCCACCGATTCTTCCAACCACCTTGCTAGAGGCTGACATGAGCAACGGCGACTCGCTGATCTGGAATTTCAAGCTGATAAGCCACAACACGCTCGACGGGTTCGGCGGCATCGGCGAAGGCATGTCGATGCAGCTCGCCAAGGACGGCCGCCGCATCCTCTGGCTGGCGCATGAAAGCGCGCCGAAAAACTTCACCGCGGTCGATGTGACCGACCCCAAAAACCCCAAGATCGTCGCCCGCGCCGACCTGCCGACCTCACATATGCGGTCGAACTCGCTGGAGACGGTCGGCGACATCCTCGCGGTGGCCTACCAGACCAAGCAGGTCGGGCAGCAGCCGGCGGGTTTCGAATTGTTCGACATATCCAACCCGGAAAATCCAAAGAGCATCAGCTTTTTCGATCGCTCCGGTCCGCATTCGCGCGGTGTGCACCAGCTGTGGTTCACCGACGGCAAGACGATCCACATGAGTTCGGGCGCCGGCGACTTCACACCGACCCACCCCCATGACGACCAGTTCTATCAGGCGGTCGATGTCAGCAACCCGTCAAGGCCGCAGGAGATCAGCCGCTGGTGGCTGCCCGGCACGATGCAGGGCGACAACGAGGCGCCGCCGAAGCGCCACCCGGCCGAGAACGACAGCGGCTTTCGGCCGCACAACACCAACGTTTATCCGGAGCGGCCCGACCGGGTTTACATGGGCTATCTCGATGGCGGGATGATCACCCTCGACATCTCCGACCAGGCGCACCCGCAGATGGTGTCACGCTGGGACTACCATCCCCCTAACCCCGGCTTCACCCATACCGTCGTGCCGTTTTTCGAGCGCGATCTGCTGGTGGTCAGCGATGAGTGCGTGCGCAATGACGGCGCCGATTGGCCGAAGCTGGTGTGGATCGTCGACAACCGCGCCGAGGAGAACCCGGTACCGATAGCGACCTGCCCGATGCCGCCGGTCGACGTCTTCTCGCGCCGCGGCGGCCGCTTCGGCGCCCATAATCTGTGGGAAAACCTGCCTAAAGAAGGCTGCTACAAGAACGATCAGGTGGTGTTCGGCACCTTCTTCAACGGCGGTCTGCGCGCTTTCGATCTGGCCAACCCGTACCAACCCAAGGAAATCGCCTACTTCACCCCGGAGGTGCCGGGCGCCCCGTTCGGCTCGTGCCAACTCAACGACGTGTTCATCGACGATCGCGGCATCGTCTACACGGTCGATCGTTTCGTCGGCGGCCTCTACATCCTCGAAATGGATTTCTAAGGTTTGATGCGATCATCTCCCGATTCACTGTGGCCGGACCTGGTCCGTGGGCGTTCAGCGCACAGACTTGATCCGTGGGCATCCACGGTACGCTTCCACCAACAGGCCGTTCGGGCGGGAGGTGGCGTAGATGCGCGGGCAAAACCCGGGCCAGTCGAAAAAGCCACAGTTTCACCACCATGAGCGACATTCGGGCGCCGATCAGCACTTTGTTCGCCGGCGCCGGCGCCAGCCCGTTCGGGCGGCGGCAGCGGCGGCCGCGCGGGTCGCGCATACCGGTGACGATCGTCACCGGGTTTCTTGGCGCCGGCAAGACCACGCTGATCCGCACCCTGCTTGCTCAGCCTCAAGCTGCAAACACCGCCGTCATCGTCAACGAATACGGCGAGGTCGGGATCGACGACGCGCTGTTGCGTGGGTCGAGCGATACCACCGTGCTCCTCGGCAATGGCTGCATGTGCTGCATGATGCGCAGCGATCTGCAGGAGACGCTGCGAACGCTATTCGCCGACCGTACACGCGGCGCGATCGCGAATTTCGAGCGCGTCATCATCGAGACCAGCGGGCTCGCCGATCCCGGCCCGGTATTGCAGACCTTTGCCAGCGACCGCGCGCTCGGCGAGGAGTTTCATCTGCAAGGGCTGATCGCCGTGGTCGACGCGCCGGGTGGCGCCCGCAATCTGGAGAGCGCACCCGAAGCCGGGCACCAGGTCGCGCTTGCCGACCGCATTGTGCTGACCAAAACCGATCTGGTCGAGCCGGAAGCGGCGGCGCACCTTGTCGCCCGGCTCAACGAGTTGTCGGCGGCGCCGATCCGCGAAGCGCTCGGCGGCCGGATCGATCCCGAATTCCTGCTCGATGAAGCGATTGACCTGCCGGCCCGCCCGCATAGTCGTCATGAGCACGGCCACCCCGATCATACCCACAGCCACGACATCAACAGCTTCGTCATCGAGCTGCCACGCGCACTTTCATGGCCGGTGTTCGAACAGGCGATGGCTGTGCTGACTGCGCTCCGCGGCAGCGACTTGCTGCGGGTGAAGGGGCTGGTTGCGGTCGAAGGCTGCCGAGGGCCCATCGTTGTCCATGCCGTACAGCACGTCGCGCACCGGCCGATCGAGCTCGAGGCCTGGCCCGACGGAGATCGACGCTCACGCCTGGTCTTTATAACCCGTCATGTTCGAAGGCCCGATGTTGAGGCGTTGTTTGCCGCGGTCGCAGCGCTCGCCAGCAGCGCTTGATCGGGCCCGTGCTGATCCGCGGCGACGGGTTGGCTGACCGCCGCCGGCGCGTCGTTGTCGCTGATCACGTGGTTGCGCCCACGGGATTTGGCCTGGTAGAGCACCGCGTCGCTGCGCTCGATCAGTTCCTCAGCGAAACCCCCGTCCTGCGGACGGGCGGTCGCGACTCCTACGCTGATCGTGACATGGCCAAACGTGCTGCGCTCGTGCGGCAGATCAAGCGCCTCGACAGCCGCGCGCACTCGCTCGGCGATCACCATCGCGCTGGCCGCGTTGGTCCCCGGCAGGATCACCGCGAACTCCTCCCCGCCATAACGCGCGGCAAAGTCGGAGGCGCGCCGCAACGCGCCTTGCACGGCAGCCGCGACCTGGCGCAGGCAATCGTCGCCAGCAAGATGGCCATAACGATCGTTATAACCCTTGAACCAGTCGATATCGGCCAACAGCAACGACATTTCGCTGCCATCGCGGACGGCTCGGCGCCACTCGGTATCAAGCGTCATATCGAAGGCGCGACGGTTGTTGATGCGTGTCAGCCCATCGGTGGTCGCCAGACGCCCAAGCGCCTGGTTCACTTGAGCCAGTTGCCCATAAAGATGCAGCGACTCGAATAGCAGCGCGCCCAACACGAAAAGACCAGTCAGCAGGCTGGCAAATCGCCCGACATACCAACCGAGCGAGAACCGGCTCAAACCGAGGAGCGTCTCGCCGACGTCGATGCATGCGGCAAGCATCGCGACGCTCAGCCACAGCGCCATAATAGTCCCAAAGCGCAACCGGCCTACCACCAGCGCGAGGGCCGTGACATTGCATAAAAAAACAAAGGGACCGACGCCCAGGCTGTTCAGCCGTTCATAACTGTTGTCCCACAACAGGATCGGGAGATACGGCAACCCGGCCGACGCGGTTACCGCCAGGATAGTGACCGCCGCCACCACGAGGGCGATACGCAGCGGCAGACGAACCTGCGGCCTGCGTGCGTCTCGCATCAAGGCGTGCCAGATGATCAACAGCGCAAATCCGGCGTGCCAGAAGGCCCACAGCCATATGGCGGTCGCCGAACTGCCCAAAAGAGGCGTCTCAGCCATAACCAGAGGAAAGGCCGCCATATGCGGGATGATGATGGCGGCCGAAAACAAATAGGCCGCGCCGAGGCGCAGCGTACCCGCGTCGTCGGCGATGCGCGCCTGCCCCAGCAGAAGGATCGCCGTGATCAGATCGACGCTAAACGTTGCCGCGCCAAACGCCGGCAGAAAACTCGGATTATGCGGCAGCGCGACATTGCTGAAGGGCAGCGTCGCCGCCGCCCCGAAAAACAGCAGGCTGGCAAGAATGGCCGCGGGGACGACATGAACCCGGCTGGGTTTCACGCTGGTAACGATCAGGACCGGATTGTCGGGCACTCTATTCACGCTCGCTGAGACGCCCGCTTTCGCACAGGCAAGCCACCGAAATCCGAACGGCGTTCCGTGATAGCCAAGGTCTTCGGCGCGCCGTAGGACAGGATCCTCCCCCCTTAGATAGGGATTTCACATCAAAATACGATAGTATGCAACTGATTGTTAAATTGTCTTATAATGAACACGCATTGGTTGCAATTAGCGCCATGTCAAATAAACTGCATTCCCATGCCTCAAGGATTATCGAGACGGGCGCACCGAATGGATAACGCCCCTTCTTCTTTGGTCATACGCAACGTAGTGGTCAGCGGACACCGCACGAGTGTTCGGCTCGAGCCGGCGATGTGGGATGCTTTGCGTGATATCGCGAAGCGGGAGCGCGTCACCATTCACGATCTCGTCACATTCATTGACGAACACCGGACCTCTTCGAGCCTCACGGCAGCAATTCGCGTCCACATTGTAAATTTCTACCGTGAGGCGGCGCTGCAAGCTGCCCAGGCGCTGCAGGCGCAGTCGAGGTCCCTGCCGGTTTAATCGCGGCAGTACGGTTATCGGATTCCGGCGAGAAACGCGCGCAGCGCATCGGCCGGCGCGTCGCGCATTTCGAAGGCATCACCGATCCGGTGCGGCAGGATCAGCGTGATCGCGCCCTCGCGCACCTTCTTATCCTTGCCCATGTGGCCGATCAGCCGGTCAGCCGCGGTGCCATCCAGACCGATCTCACCCAAGGTGGTCGGCAGTCCCATTCGCGTGATGTGGCGCCGCACGCGCTCCGAGTCTTGCCCCGAGGCAAGCTCAAGCCGGACCGCGAAGTCGAACGCCAGCACAATGCCCAGTGCCACCGCCTCGCCATGCAACAGACGTTCGCCGAACCCGGTTTCGGCCTCCAGAGCATGCCCGAAGGTATGGCCAAAGTTTAGTAACGCGCGATCGCCCGCCTCGCGCTCATCCGCCGCGACAATCCGGGCCTTCATTTCGCAGCTGACCCGCACAGCTCTTGTCAACGCCGCCGGCTCCAGGGCGCATACCGCATCCCCCGCCGCCTCCAGCCAATCGAAGAACTCAGCATCCCGGATCAGCCCGTATTTGACGATCTCGCCATATCCGGCCAGCACCTCGCGTCGGGCCAGGCTGTGCAACGTGTCGGTATCCGCCAGGACGAGCCGGGGCTGATAGAACGCGCCGAGCAGGTTCTTGCCAGCTTGTGTGTTGATCGCCGTCTTGCCACCGACCGAACTGTCGACCTGAGCGAGCAATGTCGTCGGGATCTGAACGAAGTCGACACCGCGCAACAATGTCGCGGCGGCAAATCCGGTTATGTCGCCAACCACTCCGCCACCCAAAGCGATCAGCATCGTGCCGCGCTCGATGCCGAGAGCCAGCGTGTCATCAACTAAACGCCCGAAATGCGCCAGATCCTTGGTTGCCTCACCGGGGGGCAACACGATTGCGTGCTGAGCGATACCGTGCTCGGTCAGGCTGTCGCGCAACGCCGGTAGATGGTAGCCAGCCACCGTCTCATCGGTCACGACGACTGCCTGCTTGCGGCGCATCAACGGCCGGATCAGTTCACCGGCCCGAGCCACGAGATCAGGCCCGATAAGAATGTCGTAGCTGCGGTCGGCGAGTTCGACACGCAGCCGCTCGCTTGCGCCGGTCATGCTTAGAATTCCTCCACCGGTTCCTGCAGCGCACGCGGACAATCCCTCAGCGCGGCGATAACGCGCGACGTCGTGGTCTCGACCGGCGCATCGCCGCTATCAATCACAAGATCCGCTTCGGCATAGATCGGGTGCCGCCGCTCCATCAACTCGGCCAGCACGGCGCGCGGATCACTGTGCTGCAGCAGCGGGCGGTTGTTGCGGCGCAATACCCGCGCCAGCAGCACGTCCAGATCGGCCCGCAGCCACACGGAGACGCCGCGTTGCGCGATGACCTCGCGGGTCAGCGGGTCCATGAACGCGCCACCGCCGGTCGCCAGAATGTGTTTCGGCTGCATCAGCAGACGGGCGATAACGCGGCGCTCGCCGTCGCGAAACACGGCTTCGCCGTGGCGGCGGAAAATGTCTTCGATGGTCTCCCCAGCCGCTGTCTCGATCTCGTTGTCCGAATCGGAAAAGGGAAGGTTGAGGCGAGTTGCCAGTCGCCGGCCGATTTTCGTTTTCCCGGCACCCATCAGCCCGACGAGCACAATGGTGCGCGCCGCGACAAATCCAGGCGTCGCTGCCGTTCTCACCGGCGAGCGAGTGGTTTGAACCTCCACCGCCGCTCCCTCATGCCTCGTTGCCCTTCCGCCCAAGGCGTAGTGGGGGTAACTAGCATCAGGCGTGGCGTTCTCGTCAACCGCGCGCCCCGGATCGGCCGAATCGGATGGGACATGGTCAAGGTCGGTATCGCCTTTATTGCGTTGATTATCTTAGCCGTGCTCGCCGGCTGTCTCTATCTAGCCTACGGCAACTTCCCGGTACCCACGACCTCGGTCGAGAAGGTTCTGCCGGATGCCCGTTTCCCGAAATAACCTGCGAGGCCTAGCCACGTCGGTACCTTTCTCCCGGCATCTCGAGGCGTTTCTCGAAATGCTCGCGGCCGAACGCGGCGTGGCGCGGCTTACTCTCGGTGCCTACCGCAACGACCTGGTCGATCTCGCCGGGTACCTTGCCCGCCGCGGCATGGTGCTCGAACAGGTTCCGGCCGCCGCCCTGCATGATTACATGGCGGGCATGGCAACTCGCGACCTGGCGCCGCGCACCCAGGCGCGGCGGCTGTCGGCGCTGCGTCAGTTCTTTCGCTTTCTGGTGACCGACGGGCTGCGCGCCGGCGATCCAACGGCCGGGCTCGACACACCCCGCCTCGGCCGGCCGCTGCCGAAAATCCTTGATGAAGCGGAGGTGCAGCGGCTGATCGCCACCGCCGAGGGCTGGCCCGGCGACGAGGGAGTGCGGCTGCGCTGTCTTCTCGAAATGCTGTACGCTACTGGGCTGCGCGTCTCGGAGCTGGTCACCCTGCCCCTGGCCGCGGCGCAACGCGACCCACGCTTTCTGCTGGTCCGTGGAAAAGGTGGCAAGGAACGCGTCGTCCCGCTGAGCGTCCCGGCGCGCGAGCGCATCACGGCGTATCTCGCCTGCCGACCTTCTTTCCTGCCCGCCGGGCGGCCGTTACGCTGGCTGTTTCCGTCACGCGGCAAGGAAGGCCACCTGACCCGTCAGCGCTGCGGGCAACTCCTCAAGGAATTGGCACTGGCGGCGGGGCTCGACCCGGCGCGGCTGTCGCCCCATGTGTTGCGCCATGCCTTCGCCAGCCACCTGCTTGATCACGGCGCCGATCTGCGCAGCGTCCAACAGATGCTCGGCCACGCCGACATCGCGACGACGCAGATCTATACGCATGTGCAAAGCGAACGCTTGCGGCGCCTGGTCGAAACCGCACACCCGCTGGCACGGCGCAAATGACAACACGATGACTGCGGGCACTAGAGGCTGATGCGCCATTTTCTCGACTTCGAGCGACCGATCGCCGAGCTGGAAAGCAAGATCGAGGAGCTGCGCCACCTTTCGAACGACAGCGGGCTCAATATCGCCGAAGAGGTCAGCCGGCTCGAAACCCAGGCGACGCGCCTGCTTCGGCAAAGCTACGCCCAGTTGACGCCGTGGCAGAAAGTGCAGGTCGCCCGCCATCCCGAGCGGCCGCATTGCCGTGATTGTATCGGCGCGCTGATTACCGAGTTCATGCCGCTCGCCGGCGATCGCGGGTTTGCCGAAGACGCAGCGGTAATCGGCGGCATCGGCCGGTTTCACGGGCGCAGCGTAATGGTTCTCGGGACCGAGAAGGGGGCGGATACCGATGCGCGCGTTAAGCATAATTTCGGGATGGCTAAACCCGAGGGCTATCGCAAAGCACGGCGCCTGATGCGGCTTGCCGAACGCTTTGGCCTGCCGCTTTTGACCTTTGTCGACACCGCCGGCGCCTATCCCGGGGTCGATGCCGAGGCCCGCGGCCAGAGCGAGGCAATCGCCAGCGCGATCGAGACCTGTCTTGACCTGCGCGTCCCGGTGGTCGCGACGATCCTTGGCGAAGGCGGCTCGGGCGGCGCGATCGCGTTGGCCGCCGGCAACACCGTGCTGATGCTCGAGCACGCGGTGTACAGCGTCATCTCGCCAGAGGGCTGCGCCTCTATCCTGTGGCGCGACTCCGCGCACGCCCAGGATGCGGCCGAGGCGCTGAAACTGACGGCCCAGGATCTGCTCCGGCTGCGGGTCATCGATCACATCGTGCCCGAACCCCTCGGCGGCGCGCACCGTGCTCCGGAGGCCGCTCTCGCCGCGCTCGGCGAAGCGCTCGACGAGACATTGCGCCCGCTGCTCGGCTCCGGCGGCGATGATCTGCGCACCCAGCGGCGGCGGAAATTCCTCGACATGGGAATGCACGCAGCGCTGTAGAGCACTGATGCGGCGCTGCTGGCCATCGCAGCTCGGCTCATTGAAATCGCCGCCACGCTCTCCCCACATTAGCGCCACAGCGCCTCTTCAGGCGCCGGCAGCCTCAGGGGAGGCTGTCGCATACGCGTGGAAGGTGTCGATGACTCCCCAGGAACGCGACCTGATCTCGACGCTGCTGCAACGCCTCAAGGGCGCCGGTAGCGGCCAACCAAAAGATCCCGATGCCGACACAATGATTCGGCAAGCAGTCGGCGAACAGCCTGACGCGCCCTATTACCTGGTCCAAACGGTGCTGATCCAGGATTTGAGCCTGCATCAGGCGCAGAACCGGATCGCCGAACTCGAAAAGCAACTGGCCGATGCCGGCGCCGCGAAGCCGCAAAGCACCAGCTTTCTCGGCAGCCTCTTCGGGCATCGCGATGCACCACCGCCTGCTCCCGTTCCCGGTGGCGGCGGAGCCGCCGGTGGCCCGTGGAGTCGCGGTCCGCAGGTGGCGCCTCCGCCACCTCCCGGCTATGGCCAGCAGCAGGGTTATGCGCCCCAGCAGGGCTACGCACCGCAGCAAGGTTACGCCCCGGCCGGTGGCATGATGGGTGGCGGCGTCGGAGCCGCAATGGGCGGCGCCGGTGGCGGGTTCCTGCGCTCCGCGGCCGCGACGGCGGCAGGCGTTGCCGGCGGCGCGCTGTTGTTTGAAGGCATCTCTTCGATGTTCGGCCACGGCTACGCCAACAGCCTCGGTGGCGTGGGCGGCGGCATGAGCCCCGGCCTCGGCGAGACCGTCATCAACAACTATTACGGCGACGGTGGTGCGCCCGGCGGTGATTACGGCGGCGGCGGAGATTACGCTGGCGGCGGTGGTGATGCCGGCTACGCTGGCGGCGGTCCCGATTCCGATTACGGCGGCGGTGGCGGCGGCGACTATGGCGGCGGCGGCGATTACGGCGGTGGCGGCGATAGTGGTGGTGACTTTGGTGGCGGTGGGGATTTCGGCGGCGGCAGCGACTCGTCCTGCTAGGCCGTTAGCCTCAAGCCTGTGACACGGCGTGTCGGAGCAAGCCTTCGGCACGTCGCTTACATTTTGGCACGCTCGGCGTAGCGGCCACGGACCGGATCAGGTCCGTAAGTGTTTGGCCCGGTCGTGCCTTTGAGGCAGCCGAACTCGATAAAGAACCACAGCGCCACCACCAGCATCGCCAGTCCCCACAGTACAACCGCCAGGATCATTGCAAGTGTCGACTGCGCAACCGCGCTCACGACAACTCCGATCACAAAAATTATGATCAGCGCGTACGGCAAAGCCGCCAACCAGCCTGATTTGTCGCGATCGTGGATGCGCTTGATGAGTACCGCGATACCTGGCCACAGCGTCGCAAGACTGAACAGGTATTTCAGCGTATCGAAGAGTAGAACGAGATTGTTGTTTCCGACGGCCTCGGCTACGCCGGAAAACGCTCCTAAGACGACGCCGATGACCAAAACGGGCAGGAAGAAACGCACCCAATAATCAAACCGGCTCGCCCGCCCATAGGGCGAGAAATAGAACACCCAAAACGCTTGCCCGGCTGGTTGCGGGCGATACTCCGGTTCTAGAGCGTAAATCTGCGCTGCGTGTGCCCCATCGGGAAGGAAATCGACGATTGAACCGGTACGTGGCGGGGGCTCACCGCCGCGCCAGTCTAGCTGAGTGAAATCATAGCGGCGTCCGTCATCGCCTGTGAGTGCGCCGGAACGGCTGATCGGGTCGAACCCGATAACGCGGCCTCTCAACGCCGCCGACTACCAAAGCCACGAGGTGGGGTTGTCGTAGGGCAGACCGGCCGAAGCGGTCTTGAGCCCCTTGGCGCAGCGCACGATCCACCACACCAGCGAGAACAGCGCGACCGCAAAGCCGATCATCACGAATGTCGTGGCTGCCGCGACCAGGCCATAAAGCATCCCAATCCAGAAGGTGCGTATCTGAACCTGGTAGTGGGTCTGTACCCAGAACGGCGCGCTGGATCGGTTCACATAGGCAATGATCACGCCGACGATCGGCGTGATGCCCACGACAAGCCCAACGAGGTAGAGGATATAAACAACCTTGGCGGTACTTGCATGCGCCGGGTCGCTGCTATCGACTATAGCGTAGGGTTGGCTCATCAACATCCCGCCTGAGCAGTTTCAGCGAGTAACATCGCCGTCGTCAGCCGCCAAGGTAGCGTGTGATCAGCTTATGAGCAATTATGGACCGTACCGACAAAACCTAACGTTTCGTTAGTACGGTCCGGTTAGCTGCCGGGATCAGGCGGCCTTCTTGCGGTTAGCGTCAAGCCGCGCATCGACTTGTGCAACCGTTGCGTCGACCACCGGGTTCTTCATGCCGAATTGTGCCGCGATCAACTGAACCAGCCGATCCGTCCGCTCAATATTCGGCACACCGTTGTTGAGCGCCCGCGCTGCCGATGAAGGCCGGACCAGATCGTTGGCAGCGGCTGCATACTTCTCGAATGGAACAAGGTCCTTCGAGGATGCACCGAGCTTCTCGCACACCTCGGACACGAAATTGTAGACCGAGCGCGACTTTTCGATATCGCCGTGCACCGCGTCCTTGATGTCGATCGCGCCATCCGCCGTAACGCAGCGGTAATTGCCGGTGAGCAGCATCGCCCATTTGGCGAGCGGCACGAAGATCGAGTCATGCACTCGCAACTTCACCGGCAGTTCAACCTCGCCGTCACCAGGGTTATAGCGGGCCCCGTCGATATCCTTTTCGATCTGACGCAGGATGCCGGTCGATTCATCGGAGTCAAACCGCGCGACCTTGAAGTTCGTCGGCAACGTGACCTGCAGGAAATTGATCTTCTCGCCCGGCGGGCGGATCGCCTGCGGGTCCGGGCTGCACAGGGTCAGTCGGCCCGGTTCGAAATTGTCCCATACGCTGGCGTCGGTAAAGGCCGGCTTCAACGAGTCGCCATTGAGCCCCGGGATACGGCGCAGATAGGGCAAGGGCGGCATGTTCATGATCGACATGGTCGGCACCTTGCTGACCGCCACCGCGTCGAGCAGTTCGCGCACCCCCGGCGAGCGATATTGCGGCTCCTGCATCGCCAGAGCCACCAGATCGAAATCGCTCGGCTTTACATCGGCTGGTCCGGCCGCCCGCAACTTGCCCGGCAGCTTGCGCGAGTCGAGCAGAACCTGTTCCTTGCGGCCGCGCACCGGCAGTCGCACCTGCGCCCCCTCGCTGTTGAACGCCTCGACCTCGGCGGGCAGGCAAACCATCGTGATCTTATGGCCGCCAAACAGCATCTTGGTCGCCAGCAGCGAGCCGTAGGAGGCTCCCAAAATCAGAATATTGTACGCAGGCATGCGGCTCTCCTCCGGCTGAGCATTTGCCGGCACAATATCCGATCAGCCGCCTTCCGCAAGGATGGCGGCCAATCCGTCGCGGTAGCTCCGATAACGCAGAACATGCCCCAACTCGCGCTTTATCAGTGCGTTCGAGACGCGCTTGTTATCGTCGTAGAAGCTGCGCGCCATTGGTGACAACTCGGTCACCGCAAACGGCATCAGCGGTGGCGGCGCTATCCCGAGCAATGCCGCCGCGTGTTCCACAACCGACGCCGGCGGCGCCGGGTCGTCGTCGCACACGTTATAGATCGCGCCCGGTCTCGGCCGTTTGATCGACGCCGCCAATGTGCTCGCCAGGTCCTCGACATGGATGCGCGAAAACACCTGCCCCGGCTTGTCGATGCGCTTTGCGGTCCCGGCGCGCAGCGCATCAAAGCTGCTGCGACCCGCCCCGTAGATAGCGGCGAGGCGAAATACATGCACCGGCACCGCGGCATTCCTCCACAGATCGAGCCAGCCCGTCTCGGCCGCAACCCGCCGGCGTCCGCGTTCGCCGCTCGGCCGCAACGCATCGCTCTCGTCGACCCAGCCGCCGTCGCGATTGCCATACACACCGGTAGTTGACAGATATCCCAGCCAGCGCAGACCCGGCAGAGCAGCGATGTCAGCGCCATGACTATCGAGCACCGGGTCACCGGCGGTGTCCGGTGGCACAGACACGAGAATATGGGTGATGCTGGAAAAGGCGACCGCCGGAAGAGGATGGTCGCGATCAAAGCGCAGAGCGGCACCCGGCGAGCGCGAAGTACCGTCGATCCGCCAGCCCTCGCCCACGAGCCGGCGTGCCAGGGCGCTCGCCGAATAGCCGAGACCGAAGCACAACAAATGACCACTCATTCTCGTTTCTCCGACCACCAGAACGCGCGATTGTATGACTCGCGCCTCGCAGCGAACCGAATGCGCAACACCACTCGGCGTGCGGACCTCGGCGGCATCGTAGCGCAGCATTGGCAGTTGCGCCTTGGCCCCGGTTTGCGGTTCATGTCGGTGCATGAGCCCCACCCGCCTCGCGCCGATCATCGTGCCCGTGTTTGCGCTGTTCGCCGCAGGCCTGCATGCGGCGGGCGCGACCGAGCAAAAGATGAATCTCGGCGACCCCTCACTTTGGCTGCCGCCAGTGCAACAGCAGCAAACTCTACTGCCGCCGCGCGCACCAGAACCACGCGACGCCGACGCCGCGACCTACGATCGCTGTCTCGGCCTGGCCAAGACGGACCCGACCGCGGCGCATAATCTGGCGGAGAGCTGGGTAATCCACGGCGGCGCCCACCCCGCCGAACACTGTCTGGCGGTCTCGCTGATCGGCCTGAAGCAGTACAAGGAGGGCGCCGCCCGGCTCGAGAAATTGCAGCAGGCGATGATCCACGCGCCGGCGACGCTGCGTGCGGACGTGCTCGATCAAGCCGCGCAGGCCTGGCTGCTGGCCGGCGATCCCGGCAGGGCCTACACGGCGGACGGGCAGGCCTTGGCGCTCCGCCCAAACGATAACGACCTCCTGGTCGATCGCGCGGAAGCGGCCGGCGCGGCCGGCTGGTATGACAAAGCGATCGTCGATCTCGACAAGGCGCTGAAGGCCGCTCCGACGCGCGTCGATGCGCTGATCTTCCGGGCATCGGCGCATCGTGCACTCGGCCGTCTCGACCCCGCCTTTATCGACATCAACAAAGCGCTCGATAAGTCGCCCGATTCGGTGCCCGCGTTGCTCGAACGCGGCTATATCAATGCAATGCGTGGCGACGCGACCGCTGCCCGCCGGGATTGGCAGCGTGTCGCGGCGCTTGACCCGAATGGCGGCGACGGCGACGCCGCCAAGAACAACATTGCCCGTCTGGAAGCCGCTGCGAAGAATGACCCGGATGCTGCGGCGGTCAGGACCGCACCGGCGGCGGACAAGCCGAAGCCGGATAAGGCAAAGTAGCTGCACATTGGACGCTTGGGCGTGGCGGCTTGGCTCAGTCGGCGGCCGGAATCGACTTGCCCGCTACAGGGGCAAGACGGCTAAGCTTGCCAAAGAAGAAAGCAGGCGGCGCCATGCAATTTGATGCGGAATACGATTTTGTGATTGTCGGCGCCGGCTCGGCCGGCTGCGTCCTGGCCAACCGGCTATCGGCCGAGCCCGGCACCAGCATCGTCGTGCTGGAAGCCGGCGGTAAGGACACCAACCCCTGGATACACATCCCGGCCGGCTTCTATAAAAACATCTACCACCCGGTCATCACCTGGCAGTTCGAGACCGAGCCGGTGCCGGGGCTCGACGGACGCCGTGTGTCGTGGCCGCGCGGCAAGGTGCTCGGCGGTTCCAGCTCGATCAACGGCCTGATCTACATCCGCGGCCAGCGCCAGGATTTCGATTACTGGCGCCAGCTAGGCTGCGTCGGCTGGTCGTATGACGACGTGCTGCCGTATTTCCGCCGCGCCGAGGGCCAGGAGCGCGGCGCCGACGAATATCACGGCGCTGAAGGGCCGCTCAGCATCTCCAATCTGCGTTCGCGTCACGAACTGCACGATGCCTTTATAGCCGCGGCTCAAGAAGCCGGCTTCCCGCTGAACCCCGACTTCAACGGCGTCGAGCAGGAAGGCGTCGGCGCGTACCAGATCACGGTGCGCGGCATGCGCCGCTGCAGCGCCGCCGTCGCCTATCTCAAGCCGGCGATGAAACGGCCCAATCTCAAGGTCGAAATCCACGCTTTCGCCAACCGGGTTATCCTTGATGGCAAGCGTGCTGTCGGCGTCGAGTTCTCGCAAAATGGCGCGGTGCGGCGGGTGCGGGCGCGCCGCGAGGTATTGTTGGCTGGCGGGTCGCTGCTGTCGCCGCAACTGCTGCAATTGTCGGGCATTGGGCCGGCCGAGTTGCTGCGCCAGTTCGGCATCGAGGTGGCGCATGAACTGCCGGGGGTCGGCGATAATCTGCAGGACCATCTCGGCTGCCGCATCTCGGTCAAGGTGCGCAACGCCAACACGCTGAACGAGATTTCGCGCAGCTGGGTCAAGCAGGTGCAGACCGGCCTCGAATATATGTTCACCCGGCGCGGTGCGCTGATGATGGGGGCAGCCCCGATCGGCCTGTTCGCCAAGACGCGCGAAGGGCTGATGTCACCCGATGTGCAGTATCAATTCCTCGCCGGCAGCTTTGACAAGCCGGGCGAGCCGATGCACCCGTTCCCCGGCTGCTCGCTGGTGGCGATCCCGTGCCGCCCGGAAAGCCGCGGCTGGCTGCGCATCAAATCGCCCGACCCGCGCGTGCCGGCGGCGATGCAGCCGAACTATCTCGCCA
>JAFAYW010000084.1 GCA_019240125.1 Alphaproteobacteria bacterium | reverse complement strand
GGGCGTTTCTCCTTTTTGAAATTTGGCTAGCTTCGAGGGCTCGGCTAAAAGTCATACAGAGCCTCCGTCTAGTCAATGACCCCCTCAATGTCCCACACATATAGGCGCCGCCTATATGTGATAATGTCCTTCTCTGATTGCGGTTTGTCCGTCAACCAGCCTCCACTTCAATTCTTACCTCAAAGCCGCCGCGAGGCTCGTGCTTCTCTACGAGGTCGAGCGTAGCCGCCTCAGGATAGGGTTCGAAGGCTGGGTGCTGCGATCTTTATCGCGCATTTCCGGCCGAAGCTGGAATGCTGGACATTATGCGCAGTCGCCCAAACCTCGTCCTCGCGGGACCTCTCTTCCGCCGTGCGGAACTCTAAATCGGTCGCATAGCCCGTTACGCTGCGGCGGCCGGCTCGCGCGACCAGGTGAAGGTTGCGCCGTCAACCCAGATGCGATGCATGACAATCGCCAGCTTGCGAGCGACAGCGATCACCGCCCGGCGGAGACCGCGCCGCTTGGCGACCGCCATACCCCAAGCCTTAAGCGCGGACCAGCGCTCGACCCGCGTCAACAGACTGAGCGCGGCCTGGCTGAGCGCTTTGCGCACCGCGCCGTCGCCGGCCTTAGTGATCGGCCCGTTGCGGTCGATCTCACCGGAGGCGTATTTGCGCGGTGTCAGGCCAAAATGCGGACCAAGATCGCGGGCATGGACAAAGCGCGCCGGATCATCGACACCGGTCACATAGGTCAGCGCGACGACGGCACCGACGCCCGGCACCGACAGCAGGCGCCGGCACACCGGGTCGGACCGCACGATGTCGAGTACCATCCGATGCAGGATCGCATGTTGCCGGCGTAACGCCTGGCGCGCCGTCAGCATCGGTCTGACCAGCGCCAAAAGTCGCGGTTTCTCCGCCAGCAGCTCGATGATGCGGGCCTCAAAGTGGCCGACGGTGACCGCGCCGACCTTGAGGCCAAAGGCTTTGAGCGTGCCGCGGATTTCGTTGTCGATCGCGATCCGCTTTTCGAGCAGCACGCGCCGGTTGCCGAGCAACAGTCGCAGCTCCTGGCTTGCCGGCGGCTTGACGTGCACCGCGGTGAACCAGCCGGTACGCATCGCCTGTGCGATGGCGCGAGCGTCGTTGCGGTCGGTCTTGACCGCCATGGCCGCGGTTGCCCCTTTCATCCGTCGGGTCTCGATACAGATTGCCGGCAATCCCGCTGCGCGCAGTCCGGCATGCAGCCATGGCGACAACGGGCCGGCTTCTAGCCCAAGTCGTGTTAGCGGCACGTCAGCGGCGATGATCCACGCGTGCAGATCATCGGGTTCCGAGGCGACCTTGCCTTCCCGTATGACGCTGCCGTCTTCGTCGACGATGCACACCGCCGTCTCGTCGAGCGATACGTCTAACCCTGCGTAATATTTCATCTCGTCCCTCCTGGTCTCGCTGAGCACGACCTTACATCGTGCCGCGTCATTCAACCTGGAGGCCGGCTGCCGCCCGCAATCATCCCATCTTTATGATACACTATTACCGAGTGGATAATCGGCCCCCAACACCTTATGAGCACCAGCTCCGACCGTTCGATGAAACCGCGCTCGACAAAGCGATCCGCCTTCAAAGTTCGTTGATCGCATTCTCGACGGGCGGCGGTTTTGACGGCGAAAATCCGGAGTATCAGGAACTCCGCCGTTTTTTCGTCGCGCGCGGTGACACCAAGACGAAACTCCCGGATTGTGTGCGGCGCTGCCGCGACCTCGGGCAGTTCTGGGGTTGGATCAAATTCGAGCGGGGCACCTATGCCGAGCGCCGCACGTTACTGTGGGATGCGTTTCGCCCACTGATCGAGCATCTGGAGAGCGGCAACGCACCCGGCCTTTCCCAGATCAGCGACACGCTTGATGCATTCGACGCCGAGCACGTGCGCGCCGCTTGGCAAAAAGCACTCGATCGCCGCGTCGCTGACCCGGAGGGTGCAATCACCGCCGCCCGCTCGCTCCTCGAAACAGTTTGCAAACACATCCTCGATGATGCCGGAGCACCCTACCCCGCCGATGCCGATTTGCCGAAGCTCTGGGCGCTAGTCGCGCAGCAGCTCAATCTCGCGCCCCAGCAGCACGAGGAGGGTGTGTTCAAAGCGATCCTCGGAAACAGCCAGGCCGTCGTGAATAACCTCGCTGCAATCCGTAACCGCATCGGTGACGCTCACGGGCACGGCCGTCGACCGGTGAAGCCTAAGCCGCGGCACGCTGAGCTCGCCGTAAATCTCGCTGGAACAATGGCGGCATTTCTTGTGGCAACCTGGCTTGAGCGCAACGATCTCGGGGAACCTCGTGATCAGCGGTGACCACCGGCTACGCCAATAATTAGAATAATCAAGGTGAGGCCAACGACCG
>JAFAYW010000062.1 GCA_019240125.1 Alphaproteobacteria bacterium | reverse complement strand
CGTCCCGTAATTGACGATCGTGCCAAGCGCGCCCGGCGTCGGAATACCCGCCGTGCCACCCATGTAAATCGCCGCATGATGCGCATAGATCGTCGCACCGGTACCGCCCAACGTGCCGTTTATCACCAACCCGCCCGCCAGCAGATTAATCCCGTCGCTGTTATTCGCGTTGGTGATGGTCCCGAAATTGGTCACCGTCGTGAAGCGATGCGAATCGACAACAGCAGGATACCCGCCAGTGCCATTGGCGACCGGGGTCCCGTTCGCCGCCCCGCTGATCAGTCCGTAATTGGTGACGGTGCCGCCCGCGCCGAGATACACGGCGTTACCGTTCGTTCCCGTGCCGGTGTGCGAGATCGTCCCGAAATTGACAACCGTTCCCGGCCCGGCGGTCGCACCCGTGGCCACTGCGCTTCTCTGCGAGAGGATCACGCCGCTGGCATAGTTGATCACGAAACCCTGGCCGCGCCCGAAGTAGACGCTCGAGTGACTCTGCGTTTCGTTCCGGATTGTACCGGAATTGAAGATCGTCACCCCAGCCCCGGTGCTGGCGGATGCCACGACGGCATCGCCGCCCGTCCCATCGATCGTCGCACCGGTTTGGTTGACAACGGTGCCCGCCGCTAACAGGACCGCATCGCCACTGGTCGTGCCCAGCTGAAGAATTGTTCCGAAATTGTTGACCGCAACCGTCGAACCGGCACCACCCTGGATGCCCACCCCGATCAAGCCGGTACCGGCGGTGGTACCGAGCTGTGTGCTTTCAACCGTGCCGTAATTGACGATCGAGAGGATGCCCGAGCTCGCCGCCGTGCTTGGGAAGAAACCGATCCCGATGTGGTAGGCGGCGATCAGACCGTTCGTCCGGTTGACGACCGTCCCCCCATTCTGCCCTACCTGGATCGCGCTGCCGTTTGCCGCCGCGGCGCTGATGATGCCGGAATTGACCACTGTGCCGCCGCCGCCACCCAGCGAGACCCCCACTCCAGCCGTGCCGCTCCCGCTTTGGGTGATCGTACCGGTATTCACCAGCGTCCCGGTGCCAGTCCCCGTACCACCCAGGGCAACGCCAGTCTGCGACGCGGCAATCTGGCCGCCGCGCCCATTATTGACAAAGCCCCCGGAATTGAGAGCGACGCCGAGTGCCTGGGTACCTCCCAGCGCCTGGATCGTGCCGGTGTTGTTCACCGTGCCGATCGCGCCTGACGCGAACTGCACCGCGTTAGCGAACCCGGTGCCGGTCGCGACTATGGTGCCGCTGTTCGCCACACTGGCGGTCGCGCCGTCGACTTGAACGCCATCGAAGCTGCCGGCGATGAAGTTGACATTCGTGACCGTGCCGCCATTCACCAGACGGACACCATCGGCGCTCGTCTGAGTCGTGCCGTTGACGATCCCGGAATTGGTCAGCCGCCAGGCTGCGGCGCTGGTCCCATATATGGCGTCCCCGGCGTGAGCGGTTGTCTGATTGGTGACATACGATCCCGCTGTGATCGTCGTCGGGTTCTGCACCGTCGGGTTGCTGAGGACGATTCCACTGAAATAGGTGCCCATGTAGCTTCCTTGCACCTCCTCAACGAGCGAGTCGCCAGAACCATCGTTGGCGGCCCGAACTGCGCTCCGGCGGGCTCTCCGCCGAGGAACAGCTGCTCTGTTGTGCCTCCGGTTCCGGTAACGGTCAACTTGCCGTTGCTAAACACAGCCCTATTTTCCGCATTATACGCCATCGCCAGCAGGTCGACGCCATCGCCGATGCCGAAGCCGCTGATCGTATTGGGTAACCCGGATGTGCCATCGATCTGGAGCGTTCCAAAACTCGCGGCAAACACAATGCAACCGCTGATCGAGACGAGGGCGCCGGGCTCAAACGCGCCGCCCAAATCGTGATCGCCCCGGCATCGCTGATCGCGCCCGTGATCGAGAGCTCGACCGGGCGCCGCCGCCGGGTTTCCCCTGCAGAGCCACTCCCCTGTGTTGTTCAGCGCCGCCGTGGTGTCACCGATCACGAGGCGCCGGGGCGGCCGCTGCCGATCGTGCTGGCGCCAGCGTTGGTTAGGGCGCCGATGCTTACCGTCAGCGCGCCTGTGTTGCTGCCGTAGGCCGCCGATTTACGTTGCAAGGGGTGTCACCTGGTACAAATCCAGATGATCTGGTTTGCCGGCGTCGCTAATGCCGTCAATTCAGCCTGCTGGTGCCGGCTCCAAAGGCGATCGTTTCGATCGGCGATCGCTTTCACTTTGTTGCTAATATAATGGCGTGGAGTGCATATGTGCTGCATACCTTTGCACGTAGCCGCGTCGGAAAATCTTTGGCAGGTGCAGCTCTTGTTTTTCGCCGGATCAAGCGGATGCCTTGTTCGGCTGGTGCAGGTTGGTCATGCCTGAGCCGGTTGCGCTCATATACTGCGGCGCCGGGCCTTGCCGATGACTGGTCTCGACAGAACGGTTCGAAAAGCCGACTTGGCGCTGCACGCCGGCGGTATTGGAACGTGGGAGTGGAACCTCGTTTCGGGCAGCCTGGAGTGGTCGGCCCAGACGGCGTTGAACCTCGGCATAGCGCCGATCGACGCGCTACCATCACTGGACCGTTTGCTCGCGGTTACGCATGTCGATGACCGGCCGAACGTCGCGGGCGCGCTGGCTGGCTTTAGTGAACAGCCCGGCCCGATGCGGCTCGAATTGCGCACCGTGTGGCCAAACGGCGAGGTTCACTGGATCGTCTTTCTGGGGGCGGTCACGACCGATCCGGATGGTCGGCCTGCGGTCATGCGCGGCATCACGATCGATTCGACGCGTCGCCGCCTGGTGGAACAGGCGAACGAAGTGGCATTGCGCGAGAGCGAAGCACGCCTGCGCGAGTTGAACGAGGTGCTCGAGCGGTTGGCTGACACCCGTGCCCGCCAGCTTGATGCGAGCCGGGCGCAGATGCAGGTTGTGTTTGACGTATCGCCCGATTGGCTGACGCTGTTCCGTGCCACCAGTGACGGCCGGTTCATCTATGAGGATCTGAACCGAGCGACCGAACTTGCCTATGGATTGTCGCGCGACAAGGTAATCGGCCGGCCTCTGGAAGAGATCCTGGGTCATGACGCAGCGCAGATACCGCTCGCCCACATGCGTGAGTGTATCCGCAGCGGACTGAACCAGCGCTATCTCGCCCGCCGCATCCTGTCCGGCCCGCCGCGGACGATCGATGTGATGTTTGCCCGAGTGCCCGAGAAATACGACGGCGACTTCTTCATCGTGGCGACCGCCCGCGATATCACCGAGCGCGAGGCCATCGAGCAGCAATTGCTGCAGGCGCAAAAGATGGAAAGCGTCGGCCAGCTAACCGGCGGGGTGGCGCATGATTTCAACAATCTGCTGACCACGATCATCGGCAATCTGGAACTGCTGGGACCGCGGCTTGCGACCGATCTACGCGGCGCCAGCTATCTCAGCGCGGCGCAACGCGCGGCGGAGAACGGCGCCAAACTCACGGCGCAACTGCTGGCCTTTTCGCGCCGCCAGCATCTCGAGCCGCGCACGATCGACCTGAACGCCATCATCGGCGGAATGCGCGAAATCCTCGCCCGCACGATCGGCACCAGCGTCGAGGTCGTGACCGATCTTACCGATGATCTGTGGCCGGCGCTGGTTGATCCGACCCAGATCGAGGTGGCGCTGCTGAACCTGGCGATCAACTCGCGCGATGCCATGCCGGCCGGCGGCACATTATCCATTGAAACCGCCAATCTACGAGCTGGTGTCGATCCGATGCCGGCAGAGCTCAATAAGGCGGATTGTATTCGGGTGTCAGTGCGTGACACCGGAACCGGCATGACGGAAGACGTGCTGCACTCCGCCGTCGAGCCATTCTTCACCACCAAGGATGTGGGAAAGGGCAGTGGGCTGGGGCTCAGCCAGGTTTATGGCATGGTGCGGCAGTCGAACGGGTGCCTTCAGATCGACAGCACCGTCGGCGGTGGGACTGCGATACACCTTTATCTGCCGCGCGCGCCGGATTTTTCCGTGACGCTGGACGCCGATCCAGTGCGGCCGGTGGCGGAGCGAAATAACACCCGCCTTCTCGTGGTTGACGATGATCCGGAGGTACGGGAAATTACCGTCCAGATGCTGCGCGAGATGGATTACGGCGTCGCCGAGGTGGAAAGCGGCCAGGGCGCGCTCGATGCCTTGGCGCAAGGTGACCGGTACGACCTGATAGTCATCGATGTCGCCATGCCGGGCATCAGCGGGATCGAGACGGTGGCGCGGATCAGGCAGAATTGGCCATCGCAGCGAATTCTCTATGTCTCTGGCTATGTCGACAGCGCCGGCAGCGCCCCGCAGACCGGTGACGACCTGCTGGTCAAGAAGCCGTTCCGGCTGGCTGATCTCGGCGACGGCATTCGCCGGGCGCTTGGCACCGGTCTGCTCTCTCCGGAAGCGAATGTTGTTCCGTTGCACCCGCGGGTGGTCTGACGACCGTGCGCCACGCTCTCTATACGATAGCGCGGCCGCTGCTGCGCGTTCTTCCGCCGGAAGCGGCCCATCGTGCCACATTGATGGCCCTGGCAGCGGGGTTGGGCGGTCGCGCCGAGGCGACTGAGGAGCCGCTGTTACGGAAGCGTTTGTGGGGGCTCGACTTCCCAAACCCGATCGGCATCGCCGCCGGCTTTGACAAGGAAGCGCGGGTGCCAGATGCGGTGCTGGGGCTCGGCTTCGGGTTTACTGAAATCGGGACCGTGACGCCGCGCCCGCAACCCGGCAACCCGCGGCCGAGGGTGTTCCGGCTGGAAGCCGATCGCGCATTGATCAATCGGCTGGGGTTCAACAGCGGCGGTCTTGATGGCGTCATTCAGCGCCTGCGTGCCCGGTGCGGCCGCGCCGGCATTGTCGGTGTCAATCTCGGCAAGAACCGTGACAGTACGGACCCGATCGCTGATTACGCCGATGGCGTGCGGCGGACCGCGGCGCTCGCCGACTACCTCGTCATCAATGTTTCGTCGCCCAACACGCCGGGATTGCGCAACCTGCAGGCGCACGCCGTCCTTGAGGAGCTGCTGGGCGGTGTGATGGCGGCGCGCGCCGAAAGCGGCGCCGCACCGCCTCTGCTGGTCAAGGTCGCGCCTGATCTTGACCCCGAGGAGTGCGCCGATATCGCGGTGGTTGCGCTGGCGACCGGGATCGACGGCATCATCGTCTCGAACACGACGGTGAGCCGCCCCGCCGAGCTTGTCAGTCCACAAGCCTCTCAGGCCGGCGGTCTCAGCGGGGCGCCCCTCATGGAACCATCGACGAAGATTCTCGGCGCTATCTATCGCCTCACCGAAGGTCGCCTGCCGCTGATCGGTGTTGGCGGGGTGGCGAGCGCGGCCGACGCCTATGCTAAGATCCGTGCCGGCGCCTCCTTGATCCAGCTTTACACCGCGCTGGTATATAACGGCCCGGGGCTGCTCGATCAGATCAAGTCGGGGTTGCTGGAGTTGCTGCGCCGCGACGGCTTCGGCAATATTGCCGAAGCGGTCGGCGCCGCGCATCGCGAGACCCTTATGCCGATGCGAACGCCGGCATGATCTCGCGCGCAAAGCGGCGCAGATTGTCTGGGGAGCTCGGCCCGCTCAGCAGCACGTAATGCACCCCGACGTCGCGCAGCGCCCCAAGCTTTTTGGTAATTTCGTCTGCCGTGCCGATCAGCGCATGCGCCTCGCGTGAGGAGTAGCCGAGGATGTGCGAACCGGCACGACTCGACGGCCCCTGCGACAAGGCCAGGAGCCGGTTGTTCGCCGCCGCCTGGCGACGCAAGGCCGCCTCCCGGTCCGCTGCATCCGAGGCGACCCAGAATTGCCGGGCGACTGCGACCCGCATCGGGTGCCAAAGATTGCCTGCCGCTTCGAGTTCGTGCCGGTAGCGCGCGATCCGCTCGCCGGTCTGCTCCGGGGAGGCGAATTGATCGAGCAGCAGGTTGCAATCCCGTTGGGCGCAGGCGCGGATCGACTTGTCGCTGCTGGCCGCCATCCACAAGGGCGGGTGCGGCCGCTGCGCCGGCGGCGGTTCGACCACGATCTGCGCGAAATCCCAATATGGCCCGCGATGCGAGAACGGCTCATCGGCGGTCCAGGCCTGCCGGATCACGCTCAAGGCCTCGTCAAAGCGGGCCTCGGCCTGCTCAGGGGGCATCGCAAACCCGGAGAATTCATTGTTGCGGTAGCCTTTTCCCACCCCGAAATCGAGCCGGCCGCGCGACAACAGGTCTAGCGTCGCGGCTTGCTCAGCCAGCAGCACCGGGTTGTGCCAGGGCAACACGATGACGGCGGTGCCGAGACGCAGCGTCGTGGTGCGGGCGGCGATCCACGTCAGCAGCGTCAGCGTTGCTGAGATCTGGCCGATCGCCGTGAAATGATGTTCGGTGACAAAGCTCCCGTAAAAACCGAGCGCTTCGGCCTCGACATGGTAGTCGATGAAATCCCGGTAGCCGTGGGCACTTTCCGGCACCGCGGCATCGCGGCGCGCCGAGGCACCGCCGAACAAACCAAACCGCATCATCATCCTCTGTCAGTCGTCGCTGGCTATTCTTGTGCCGGCGCGGGATATGCTCCAGCTCGGATATACTAACCTCCGGCCTTCTCCGGGAGACGCACAAAGCAGATGACAATACGGCAGATCGACGGCATGCGCGCGCTCGCGCCAGCCTACGAAGGCTTCATTCTGGATTTATGGGGCGTGGTGCATGACGGCGTCGCGCCGTTTCCCGGCGTGCTTGATTGCATGGCGCGGCTGCGCGCGGCGGGCAAGCGGGTCGTGCTGCTGTCGAATGCGCCGCGCCGGTCCGACGACGTCGTCAGGCGCATCGCCAAGATCGGCGTGCCCGAGGATCATTTCGACGGCGTCATGTCCTCCGGGGAGGAAGCCTGGCAATTTCTCGCGCGCCGCGCCGATCCGTTCTATGCCGCGCTGGGACGCCGCTGCCTGCATATCTGCTCAGATCGCGACCTCGAAATCCGCGAGGGGCTCGATCTTCAGTTTGTCGACGATGTCGACACGGCGGATTTCCTACTGAATACCGGGCCCGCCGAGTGGGATAATACCATCGAGGATTATGCTCCGGTGCTCGATGTCGCGTTGCGGCGAGACCTGCCGATGGTCTGCGCCAATCCCGACTTGGTGGTGATCCATGCCGGCAAGGCGGCGTTGTGCGCCGGTGCACTTGCCGAGCATTACGAAAGGGCGGGCGGTCGTGTGCGCTGGCATGGCAAGCCTTTTCCATCGGTCTATGACAGTTGTCTCGATCTGCTCGGCCTCGCCGACAAGCGGCGCATCCTGGCAATCGGTGACAGTCTCCGAACCGATATAGCTGGAGCCGCGGCGGCGGGTATCGACAGCCTGTTTATTGTCAGCGGCATCCACGCAGGCGAATTCTCCGACGGCGATGCGCTCGATATCGGACGCATCGAGGCGGCGCTCGACCCCGCTACGATGGCGCCGGTCGCGATGGCGCGCAGCTTTACCTGGTGACGATTTCGTCGGGGTGAGAGCGGGGCTAGTGACCAGCGCGCTGCAGGATGAAATCGCGCAGGCCCGTCTCGTATTCCTGACCCAATGGCATCAGGATGATGGTGTCGGGCGGCTTGGGCTGGATAAAGCCCCGGCGGGTCAGGGCAACCCAAACCGACGGATTGCTCAGCCCGGTCGCATCTCGCGTCGATACGACCGATTCGCCAAGATGGAAATGATCGCCGTGCGGCTGCGGCAATTGCGTGACCGCGATGCCGCCGGGAAATTCGTCGCCGGCGGGTTGTCCGGCGATACGCGCCAGCTCCTGCAACAAGGTCAGTGTCTTCAGCTGAAGCGGGTTCAGGCCCATGGGGTTGCGTTTAGGTGGCATCGACGTTCCTCTGGCCTCCATTGGCCGTAGTGCTGGCGACCGCGACAATCATAATCGGTTTTGCCGAAAGCCGGCGATTACCCAACTCAATCCGCAGATGTTAAAAACCGCGGCGACCGCCATGACACCTGCCAAAGCCTCCCGCTCGCTCAACTCGAGGACCAGCACGTCTGCGGTGGGCAGCACCTGATTGGGACGTTGTGACATCCTCGGAATAGCCGGTGGCGCGGCTTTGTTTCCGCCTGAATAAGCTACTGGTTCAATTCGAGTTTTGCGACACCAGATGCAGTAGTCCAGCCGCCGGCCGCCGGGCCGGTGCGAATCCTGTATGCCGGGTCAATGCTGCAACCACGTTCACGGGCTCTCGTTGCGCTGCTCGGCGCTCTTACCGGTCTGACGGCGCTGTCGATCGATATGAGCCTGCCAGCGCTGCCGACGCTTACCGTGATGCTTGGGGCGAGCCCCGATCAGGCGGCGCTGACACTCAGCATGTTCCTGGCCGGCTATTCTGTCAGCCAGTTGTTCTATGGACCGTTTGCCGACCGCTATGGGCGGCGCCCGCCGCTTCTTGTCGGACTGGTCCTGTTCGCCGCCGGCGGGCTTGGCTGCGCGCTCAGTTTCTCAATCGGGCAGTTGATCGCCTGGCGTTTATTGCAAGGTGTCGGGGCCTGTGCCGGGCCGATTTTGGCCCGCGCGGTGGTTCGTGATCTGTATGACCGGGTGAGGGGGGTACAGGTGCTTTCCTACATGACCCTGGTCATGTCGGTGGCGCCGCTATTCGCGCCGATCCTGGGTGGCTATCTGCTGAAACTGCATTGGCGGGCGATTTTCGCACTGCTCGCGGCGGTCGGTGTCGCGGGTCTCGTGGCCACGTGGGCGGGGTTGCCGGAGAGCATTCAGACGCGCAATCAGCGGGCGACCAGGCCAGCCGAGCTGTTGCGCAACCTGCTCGACTTTTTCAGCCGCCGCACCTGCGTCGGCTATGCACTGGTCGGCTGCTTTGTGTTTTGTGGATTGTTCTCGTACATCTCCGCCTCGCCCTTTGTGTTGATCGAGGTGTTCGGGGTGCCGAGCGACCGCTATGGCTATGTATTCGGTCTTTCGGCCTTCGCCCTGATGGCCGGCGCCCTCCTCAACACCCGGCTGGTGCATCGCGTCACCCCGGCCTTTATCCTACGGCTGGGCATCGGGCTGGTTCTGGCCGGCGGGGTGACGATGCTGGCTTGCGTTTCGCTGCATCTCGGTGGCGTTGCCGGTATCGTCGGGCCGGTCCTCCTGTTCGTCACGGGCATGGGTCTGGTGATGCCCAACGCGGTCGCGGCGGCGATGGAGCCGGTGCCGCATATGGCGGGGTTTGCCTCCTCACTGATCGGCTGTCTGCAGACCGCCGGAGGCAGTCTGACCGGCTATCTGGTCAGCGCCTTCTACAATCACACGGCGCTGCCGATGGCGGTTTCGGTATGCGTCTCCGCGGCGCTTGCCGCCATTACCTATTTCGTGTTTCTCGCTCGGCCGGACACCAGGGCGCCACACACCGCCTGACCAGGAGATCTGCATGCTCAAGGGTAAGACCGCGATTGTCACCGGCTCGACCAGCGGCATCGGCCTCGGTATCGCCCAGGCGCTCGCCGCGGATGGCTGCAACATCATGCTAAACGGGTTTGGCGATCCTGCGGCGATCGAGCGCCTGCGCCAGGAAATTGCTGCGCAATATGGGGTTGGCGTCGAGTATGTCGGCGCGGATATGACCAAGCCCAGCGAGATCCGCGAGCTCGTCGCCGAAGCCGTGCGGCGATGCGGCAGCGCCGACATTCTCGTTAACAATGCCGGCATCCAGCACGTCGCGAAGATCGTCGATTTCCCGGACGAGCGTTGGGACGCGGTGATCGCGATCAACCTGTCGGCCGCGTTCCATGCCACCAAGGCGGCGCTGCCTCACATGATCGAACGCGGGTGGGGACGGGTCATCAACATCGCCTCGGCACACGGACTGGTCGCCAGCGGCGAAAAAGCAGCCTATGTCACGGCCAAGCACGGCTTGGTCGGGCTGACCAAAGTGACTGCGATCGAGACCGCCAACCAGGGCATCACCTGCAATGCTATCTGTCCTGGCTGGGTACTGACCCCGTTGGTGCAGCAGCAGATCGATGCGCGCGCCAAGGCTGCCGGCATCCCCTCAGCGCAAGCCCGTCAAGATCTGGTGCGCGAAAAGCAGCCGATGCTCGACTACACAACCCCTGAAAAGATTGGCGGCCTCGCCGTCTTCCTGTGCAGCGAGGCGGCTTCGACGATGACCGGCACAAGCCTGTCGATCGACGGCGGCTGGGTTGCCCAGTAAGCAGTTCGGCGGGCAGTTAGACCGGCGCGATCATCTCGGCTCCGGGCGCATGGTCTTCCTCGATTTCGATATCGACATAGAGATTGGCGAGCGCCTCGCCGGCCAATTCGCGGGTCAATTGCGGCTGCAACTTGAATGATTTGCAAGTTTCAAGGACGTGGTCGCAAATGAACCGCGGCTGGTAATAAGCAAGGCCGAACCGGTCGAGCTTGCGGACGACATACTCGAAAACATCCTCGTCGAAGGCGAGACCGCGCGATCGCGCCACCGCGGCGAAGATCGCGTGGTATTCATCCTTGGAGGGTTCGAACAATTTGATCTTGTACTGGATGCGGCGCAGGAACGCGGCGTCCATCAGATCGCCCGGCTGCAGGTTGGTGGAAAACATCAGCAATACGTCGAAGGGCAGGGTGAAGCTCGCACCGCTGGCCAGCTTCATGAAGTCAATCTGGTTCTCCATCGGCACGATCCAGCGGTTTAACAGATCGTTTGGCGCGAATTTCTGCCGGCCGAAATCATCGATCAACATCATGCCGTTGAGCGCCTTCACATGCAGCGGCGCGTCGTAAAACCGGTTCTCGGCACTGTATTGGAGATCGAGCATATCGAGTGTCATCTCACCACCCGCCATGACCACCGGCCGCGCACAGGCAGCCCAGCGTTGATCGACGGTCTCGCGCTGCAATCCGAGGCCCATGAGGGGCGAAGGGGTACTACTCTCCGGGTGAGGTTCGGCCTGCACGGGTTTGTGTATCTGGACGTCGAAGATCTTGATGATCTGCCCGGCGACCTCGACGGCATACGGGATGTATACGATATCCTTGAACAGCGCGGCTATGCGTGTTGACAGCGTCGTCTTGCCGTTACCCGGCGGCCCATAGAGCAACACGCTGCGTCCGGCATTGATCGCTGGCAACAGGCGCCGGAACATGTGCTCGGGAACCACCAGACCCTCAAAGCCCTTCCGCAATGTGGCGTCTTCCAGCATCTCGTTGGTGATGCGCTGCTTCTCGATCTGCTCCTGGTAGGCGGCGAGGGAAACCGGCGCCGGACCGAGGTAAAGGTTCTGATCGAGCGCCTCGCGGGCGGCGCCACGGCCGGCTTCGGTGAGCGCATAGTGGGTCGATAGCGCCAGATCGCTGGTCGCCCCGGTCGCGCCGATATAGCGTTGGTGGATCGCCGCTTCGATCAGCTGCTGCACGAGGCGTCGTGGCAGTTTCATGCGATTGGCGAGTTCGAGGATCGTCTCGCACGCCTCGACATGCATGAACTTGAGCATCAGATAAAGCAGATTGCGCTCGGAGATGCCGGTGTCGGCGATGGCATTTGGAATGCTCGGCGCGCTGTTGAGCACTGAAGTAATCTGGGCTGCGGTCACCAGCCCCATCGCGATAAGATTTTCGCCGAGCCGCCCGCCTTCTTTAACCTGGCGTGCCAGCGCCGCCTCGATATCCGCCTTCGTAACCAACCCGCGCGCGACCAGCATGTCCCCAAGCTGCATATCGTACCCCGACCTTTTGAAGCACCCGCAACCGCAACAGGCCGAGCTTGTTAATCGCTCTCGGCCGCGGCAACTTGGATCAGATTTCGCGGTTGCGCAGGGTTGCTGTCAATCGACAATGAAGACACGCGCACCGTCGCGACAGATGACGCGATGTGCCGGATGAACATCGTCGCCGACATGCCAAGTCATCCCGGCGGAGAGATCAAACTGCCGTCCATCCTGATGCTCGATGACAAGAGACCCCGTCAGCACAAACAGAATATGTCCTTTGTTGCACCAGTGGTCGGCGATGTAGCCGGGCCGGTAATCAACCTGTCGCAACTGCAGCGGGCCGTATTCGCGAGATCGCGAAATTGCTTCGCCGACTTCGCCCCATTGCCGCGTTTCGGGGAGATTGTTCCAGTCAATGATACCCGGCGGCAGATCGGCGAGCTTCATGAAAGCTAAGCAGGAGAGCGGGCGAGACTCGCCGCGCGATAGCGCATAAGCCGCCAGGCGAGACGGCTCATGATTATGCTCAGCCGCCCATTCGGGGTGAGTCCCACCGCCTTCAACAGCATCGCGATGCCGCGCTCGACGTGGTGCGGGCGGTACAGCGCAAAAGCACGGCGCGCATAGGCTCGCGTGTAATGCCGCCTGTCATACGTCGCGTCCCGCTCATTCGCGGCGTAATAGGCATAAGCCAATTCGTCATCTTCCGACTCGGCGACTCGGCCTACGGCAATCCGCAGCCGGCCCATCCGACCGATACGGTCACGCTGCAGGTAACGGTTGAGATTCTTATAGAAAAGCCGGTAGTGCCGCAGCTCGTCAGCTGCGATATGGCGGCAGATCTCGCGCAACACCGGCTCCTCCGCCGCGTCGCGCAATGCCGTGTAGTAGGAGCTGGTGCCGATTTCGACGATACAGCGGGCGACCATCTCGCCGGCGCGCGAGCCGCGCCGCGATCGGTCGGTGTCGAAATCGATCTGATAGCCGGCGCGAAACCGCGCACACGCTGCGGCAAAGTCAAATTCGGGATCGGCGAGCTTTGCCCATCGCGCCAGCGCCTGACCGTGCTGGACCTCTTCGTCGCCCCAGCGCCGCGCTATCTGCTGGAACGCGGGATCATCGCCGAACACCAGGCAGAGGTGCTGCGCATAGGCCGCGCCATTTTGCTCGACCAGGCTTGCCGCCTTGACGATGCGCACCAGCTCGGGATCGAGCTTGCTGCGATCGAATCGGTCCCAGGGAATATCGTCGAGCCCCCACGAGCCCATACCGCCGCCACTCCTCCCGCCACTCGAGCGCGCATTATACACAAAGCTTGTTCACAAACGTGTCACACGCCGACGCGCTCCCGATCCGCGGAGGCTGTCGCGATACGTCGCGGGATGGCGGCCGCTGCTATTCGGCGGGCTGCACTGCCGAGAGATCGTCGGTTGTCAGGTCTACGGTCACACTTCCGGTCAGGACCTGCCGTGCAACAGCCAGGTCGAGATCCTTCTCCCATGCGGCGATGACCACGGTCGCGACGCAATTTCCGATCAGATTACCAAGGGCGCGCGCCATGCCGATGAACCAGTCGATCGACAGCACGAGCACGAGGCCGATCGCAGGGATCGCGGGCACCGCGTTAAGGGTCGCCGCGAGGATGACGATGGCCGAGCCGGGTACGCCGTGCGCGCCTTTCGACGTAACAAGCGAAATTCCCAGAACCAGCAGGAGATCGCCGAATGAGAGCGGCGTGTTGGTCGCCTGCGCGATGAACACAGTCGCCAGGGTCAGGTATATCGAGAAGGCATCGAGGTTGAACGAATACCCGGTGGGCACCACGAGCCCGACCACCGATGGTTTCACCCCCATGCGCTCGAGTTTGCGCATGATCTGCGGCAACACCGCGTCGGACGACGCCGTCGCCAGAACGATCGTCAGCTCCTCCCGCAGGTAGGCCAGGAGACGCAGGATGTTGAGCCCCGCGGTCACGCGCAGCACGGTGCCAAGAACCACGACAATAAACAATGTGACGGCGACCCAGAACACCGCAACCAGCGATGCCAGCTGCTCCAATGAGTGGATGCCATATTGACCGACCGTGTACGCCACCGCGCCCAGAACCCCGAGCGGGGCAAGACGCACGATCAGCCCCATGGCGCGGAACAGCACCTTGGAGACGGCTTCGACCAGGGCTTCGACCGGTTTCCCGGGTTCGCCGACCAGTGCCAGGCTGGTGCCGAAAATTACTGCAAAAAACAGCACCTGCAGCACATCGTTGCGAGCCAGCGCGTCAAATGACGTCGTCGGAATGATGTTCAGGATGAAGCTGCCGATGCCACCGCCCTGTAGCTTGTGGGCATTATCGGCGTAGGTGTTTAACGCGTGCGCGTCGAGGCTCGCGGTGTTGATGTTCATCCCGACACCGGGCCGTATCAGAAAGGCCAGCACCAAGCCGACAATCAGAGCCACGGTGGTCATAACCTCGAAATACAGCAGCGCCTTGCCGCCGACGCGCCCCACCTTCTTGAGGTCGCCCGCCCCGGCGATGCCGTGCACCACGACGCAGAAGACGATCGGCGCGACAATCATCGAGATCAGTTTCAGAAAGGCATCGCTGAAGAATTTCAGCCCGATCGCAAACCCCGGCGTCGCCACACCCAGGATTATGCCGAGCACCAGACCCGCCACGACCTGGAGAAAGAGCGATTTGTAGAGCGGGGAACGGCGAGCGGGGGCTCCGGGCTGGCTGATCATTGCTTGTCCTTTGCTCGTGCGAGCTGACCAACCCTGTACCGCTTTGCGGCTGATGACGCCGAGGCCGCGAGGGTCTCGACCGGGTTGCAACATATCTGCCAAATTGCCGCTGTGCCGCCGCGCCCGTTAGGGCTGGTCCGTGGATTGCGTAGCCCCGGCTTTTTCAATGAGGAACGCAAGCAATGGCCGTTCAGATGTCGCGCCCGCTGCCGCTCGCCGCGCGACCGGCGACGCGCTGGATTCAGCTGGGGCTTGGGCTGGTCGCGATGATGGCGATTTCCAGCCCGCAATATGTCTGGACGCTTTTCGTCAAGCCATTCCAGGACAATCTTGGTGCGTCGCTGCCGGCGGTACAGATCACCTTTTCTTTGCTGATCGTGTTGCAGACCTGGTTGTCGCCGCTGTTCGGCATGCTGGTCGATAGGCTTGGACCGCGCCTGTTGATCGCGCTTGGCTGTGCGTTGTCCGGCGCCGGCTGGGTATTGTCAGGCTGGGCCAGCAGCATCGTCGGCCTCTATCTGACCTATGGGCTGTTCTGCGGTGTCGGGACCGGCATCGTTTATGTCGGCATTGTCGGATTGATGGCGCGATGGTTTCCCGACCGACGCGGGTTTGCCACCGGCATTGTCGCGGCCGGGTATGGATTTGGCGCGATCGCGACAACTTTTCCGATCGACTCGATGATCAAGTCAGCCGGCTATCGCCCGGCCCTGGTCACCTTCGGCATCACCCTCGGCGCGATCGGTGTCATGGCCGCGCTTGGGATGCGGATGCCGGTACCGGCCGAATCTCGTCCGCAGGCACCGACCGCATCCCCCAGCGGGGTGGCAAGACGCGGGGTCTCTCCTGCGGCCATGCTGCGCACTCCGGTGTTCTGGCTGCTCTTTGTCATGATGACGATGATGTCGACCGGCGGCCTGATGATCATCTCGCAATTCGCCGCGTTTTCGCACGATTTCGGGGTGGCGAATGTCGCGGTCCTGGGCTTGGCTGCGCTGCCCCTGGCGCTCAGTGTCGACCGCATCACAAACGGCCTGACGCGCCCGTTTTTCGGCTGGTTGTCGGATCGCATCGGCCGCGAAAACACGATGGCGGTGGCGTTCCTGATGGAGGCGGCGGCTGTGTCGATCATGGTGCTGCTGCGGAACGACGCTTTGGTGTTTGTCATCCTGTCGGGCGTGGTGTTTTTTGGCTGGGGCGAGATTTTCTCGCTATTTCCCTCGACCCTTACCGATACCTTCGGCACCGAAAACGCCACGGCGAATTACGGTTTTCTCTACATGGCGCAGGGGGTGGGGTCAGTGCTCGGCGGCCCGCTCGCCGCGTTGTTACACGACATGGCGGGGAGCTGGATGCCGATCTTCGCGATCATTATCGCGATGGATGTCGCCACCGGCGTGCTCGCGCTGGCGGCCCTGAAACCGATGCGCCGCAACTATCTGGCGCAATTGGCCTGATTGGTGCGTCTTTGGAGGGTTACGCCGCGCGAGGCGCCCCGAACATGAGGTCTGCGGCGGCGTTAATGCCCTGCGCCGCCGGTTGCGGCCTGCAACTTGGCGCGCGCGACGTTGGCGCGGCGCTCCATCTGGCGCAATTCGATCGCAAGGCGGTCTCGGTCTGCGCCGGTGGCGCGGCCCATCTGGTCGCGCAAGGTCGGCAGATTGCCTTCGACCTCGGTCAATTCGGCGTCGAGTTCGGCGCGATTGAGGGCGCTCGGCGCCATCGCCTCTTCGGCCAGCACCGTGCAGCGCTCGGGGATCACCTCGGCGAGGCCACCGACGACAAAGAATTGCTGGGTGATAACCCGGTTTTCGTAGATGTCGATCGTGCCGGGGCGGATCGTCGAGATCAGCGGGGCATGCCCCGGCAACACGCCGAAATTCCCCTCGGTACCCGGCACGACGACCATCTCGACCTCTGTCGAGATCAGCAGCCGTTCCGGCGTCACCAATTCGAACAGAACGCGATCGGCCATCCCGATCAGGCCTCCGACGCCATCTTACGCGCCTTCTCGATCGCCTCATCGATCGTGCCAACCATGTAGAACGATGCCTCCGGCATCTCATCATAATCGCCGGCGACGATACCCTTGAAGCCCTTGATCGTCTCTTCCAGCGGCACGAGGACACCCGGGGTGCCGGTGAACACTTCGGCGACGTGGAAGGGCTGTGACAGGAAGCGCTGGATCTTGCGGGCCCGCGCCACCGTCAGCTTGTCCTCTTCCGACAGCTCGTCCATGCCGAGAATGGCGATGATGTCCTGCAATGACTTGTAGGTCTGCAACACGCGCTGCACGTCACGCGCGACCTGGTAGTGCTCGTCGCCGACAACGCGCGGATCGAGCATGCGCGAGGTCGAGTCGAGCGGGTCGACTGCGGGATAGATGCCCAGCTCGGCGATCTGCCGCGACAGCACGGTCGTCGCGTCCAAATGCGCGAAGGAGGTGGCAGGCGCCGGGTCGGTCAGATCGTCGGCGGGCACGTAAATGGCCTGCACCGAGGTGATCGAGCCCTTCTTGGTCGTGGTGATGCGCTCCTGCAAGGCGCCCATATCGGTCGCCAGCGTCGGCTGATAACCCACCGCCGAGGGAATACGGCCCAGCAGCGCCGACACTTCCGAACCCGCCTGGGTGAAGCGGAAGATGTTGTCGACAAAGAACAGCACGTCCTGGCCTTCCTCGTCGCGGAAATACTCGGCGAGGGTAAGCCCCGACAAGCCGACGCGGGCGCGGGCGCCCGGCGGCTCATTCATCTGGCCATAGACCAGGGCCGCCTTCGAGCCCGGACCATCCGGCACGATAACGCCTGACTCCATCATCTCGTGATAGAGGTCATTGCCTTCGCGGGTGCGCTCGCCCACGCCGGCGAACACCGAGTAGCCGCCATGCGCCTTGGCGACGTTGTTGATCAATTCCATGATCAGC
>JAFAYW010000241.1 GCA_019240125.1 Alphaproteobacteria bacterium | reverse complement strand
ATCGGCAACAACATCTACCACCCGGTCGGCACTTGTAAGATGGGGACCGACACGATGGCGGTGGTCGATCCGCGGCTGCGGGTACATGGGCTTACCGGGCTGCGCGTCATCGATGCGTCGGTGATGCCGGCGGTCACCACCGGCAACACCAACGCGCCGACCATCATGATCGGCGAGAAGGGCTCGGCGATGATCAGGGAAGACGCACGCCAACAGCCGGCACAGGCGGCGGCATGACACGCGGGCGAGGATTGTTCATGGCGGCTGGTCTGATCGGATTGCTGGCGGCCGCGCCCGCCATGGCGCAGAAGCGCGATGACTGCTCGGCGAAGGAGAACCAGGCTGACCTCAACGCCTGTTACGGCCAGGAATACCAGCGTGCCGACGCGACGTTGAACCAAATCTACAAGCAGCTGATGGCCAAGTTGACGGATGCTGCGGATCAGGCCTTGCTCAAGACCGCCGAGGAAGCCTGGATCGGCTTTCGCGATAAGGAGTGCGATTTCGAGACCGTCGGCACACGCGACGGCTCGGTGCACCCGATGGTCGTTTCAATTTGCCTGACCGACAAGACCAACGCGCATATCACAGAATTAAAGGCGCAGCTCAACTGCCCGGAAGGCGATCTCGGCTGCGTCCATGCGCATTGAGCCGAAACGCTGCCGAGCGATTTTTCTTTAACTCCACGAGCAGTATCGGGACGGTTTGAATATATATCAGAGCGACCAACATATACGTGTCGTCCCTGCGAAAGCAGGGACCCACGGTCGGGCAAATGAGTTGCTGCACGGTGGGTCCCTGCTTTCGCAGGGACGACAACTTTATCGTTACGACTTCGGCGATTATTTACTTCAGCCGCGCGACCCCTTTGCTCAAGCAGAGCGAAGTCATCGCACGCAACCTGTTGCTATAGGTGCAGCCCCTGTCCCAGACCGAGCAAAGCCGCCTCACCCACCGCTTCGCCCAGGGTCGGGTGGACATGGATTGTCTGCGCGAGATCGCCTAGCGTCGCGCCCATCGCCAGGGCGTGCGCGAACTCGCCAGCCAGCTCGGAAACCTCTTTCCCGACCGCCTGAATGCCGATAACGCGCTGATCATCGCGGCGCGCCACAACGCGCACGAGATTACCCGCCGCGCCGCCCTCCAGCGTCAGGGCGCGGCCATTCGCGGCGAATGGAAAAGCCGAGACCGAGGCGTCGATCCCGGCCGCCCTCGCTTCGTCCGGCAACATGCCGGCGACGACGATCTCAGGGTCGGTGAAGACAATGGCGGCAATACCGGCGGGGTCGAAACGCCGGCGGTGACCGGCGATGATCTCGGCCACCATCGCACCCTGCGCCATCGCCTTGTGCGCCAGCATCGGCTCGCCGACCAGATCGCCGATCGCCCAGACGTTGCGCATCGCGGTGCGGCACTGGTCATCGACCTTGACGAAGGGACCATCGAGATCGACCGCCATTTCCTCCCGGCCCCAGCCAGCGGTGAGCGGCCGCCGGCCGACCGTTACCAGGATTTTGTCGGCTTCGAGTGTGCGCGGCCCGTCGGCAGTCTCGATTGCCAGGCGGTTTTCCTGGTCAAGGCCGGTAATCTTAGCGCCAAGCAGCAACTCGACGCCGGCCAGATGCAGCGCCTGCCGCAACGGGTTGGTGAGAACGCTGTCATAGCGCGGCAGGATGCGATCGGCTGTCTCGACCACAGTCACCCCGGCACCGAACTTTCGGAAGGCTGACCCGAGTTCAAGCCCGATATACCCCGCGCCCACCACCACCAGGCGACGCGGCAACTCAAGCAGCGACAATGCTTCAGTCGAGGAAATGACATTGCCGCCAAATGGCAATATCGGCAGCGATACCGGCTCAGACCCGGTTGCCAGCACGACGTGTTCCGCCGCGATGCGCACCGCGCCACCGGCGGTCTCCACAACGCAGGTCTTGGCGTCGCTGAACCGCGCCCAGCCCTCGACCACACGCACCTTGGCGCGGCTAAGCAATCCGGCGACACCCCCGGTCAGGCGATCGACGATGCCGTCCTTCCACGCGATGGTCTTGCCGAGCTCCAGCCGCGGCGGCGCGTCGATCGCAATGCCGAGCCGGTCACCGCCATATGCCCCCGCGATATCGGCGAACTTCGCGGCGGCATGGATCAGCGCCTTTGACGGGATGCAGCCACGCAGCAGGCAGGTGCCACCCGGCCGCTCGGCGTTCACCAATATCGTGTCGAGCCCGAGCTGACCGGCGCGGATCGCCGCAACGTAGCCGCCCGGCCCACCGCCAACCACCAGCACATGTGTCCGCAGCGTTTCGGGCATGATCAAGCGTGTTTCCGGACGGAGGCTCGGTGTCGTCGAGATTGCTTCGTCACTTCGCTGCTCGCAATGACGGACAAGGTTGTCATTGCGAGCGCCAGCGAAGCAATCTCGGGGGCCAAGTCCAAAAGCGGGGTCAGCTGATGAACAGCAGCGCCGGCTGTTCCAGCAGCTGCTTGATGCGCTGGATGAATGAGGCGGCGTCCCAGCCATCGACGATGCGGTGATCGAAGGAGGAGGACAGGTTCATCATCTTGCGCACCGCGATCTGCCCGCCCGCGACGACCACCGGCCGCTCGACGATGCGGTTGACGCCGACGATCGCGACCTCCGGATAGTTGATCACTGGTGTCGCGGCGATGCCGCCGAGCCGGCCGAGGCTGGTCAGCGTCATCGTCGAGCCGCCGAGTTCGCCGCGCGCCGCCTTGCCGGCGCGAGCCGCCTCGGTGAGGCGGCGCAGTTCGGCGGCGCTCTGCCACAGGTCGAACGTCTCGGCGTGGCGCACGACCGGCACCATGAGGCCGCCCTCGGTCTGCGTCGCGACGCCCAGATGCACGCCCGCGTGGCGATGCAAGACGCCGGCCTCGTCGTCATAACGGGCGTTGACCTGCGGATGCGCCGCGGCGGCGTTGACGATCGCGCGCGCCAGAAACGGCAGCAATGTGAGGTGCTCACGGTCGGCGTGCTCGGCGTTGAGCTGCGCCCGCAACTCCTCCACCGCCGTGACATCGATCTCCTCGACATAGGAGAAATGCGGGATGTGCCGCTTCGCGTCC
>JAFAYW010000196.1 GCA_019240125.1 Alphaproteobacteria bacterium | reverse complement strand
CTTCGCCAACGCCGAGCACAACAAGGGCGTGATGTTCGCCGCCTGCCTGCTGTTGTTCTGCGGGGCGGTCGGCAAGTCGGCGCAGTTCCCGCTGCACGTCTGGCTGCCCGACGCCATGGAGGGGCCGACGCCGGTCTCCGCCCTCATCCATGCCGCGACCATGGTGACGGCCGGCATCTTCATGCTGTGCCGCCTCTCGCCGATGTTCGAATATTCCGAGGCGGCATTGCGCGCCGTCGCCGTCATCGGGGGGACGACCGCGATATTCGCCGCGAGCATCGGCATGGCGCAGAACGACATCAAGCGCGTCATCGCCTATTCGACCTGCTCGCAGCTCGGCTACATGTTCTTCGCCGCCGGCGTGTCGGCCTATCAGGCGGCGATGTTTCACCTGTTCACGCACGCTTTCTTCAAAGCGCTGCTGTTCCTCTGCGCCGGTTCGGTCATTCACGCCATGTCGGGTGAGCAGGATATGCGCCGGATGGGTGGCATTTGGAAAAAGATCCCAATTACTTACGGGTTGATGTGGATTGGAAGCCTCGCGCTGGCGGGCATCGGGATTGGCGGCGTGGGCTTCGCCGGATTTTACTCAAAGGACGCCATCCTCACCGCGGCTTGGGCGTCAGGGACTGCAGTCGGCAGATATTCGTTCTGCCTTGGACTGTTCGCTGCATTCCTCACGGCCTTTTATTCATGGCGTCTGCTGATCATGACCTTCCACGGCAAGCCGCGCGCCGATCACGAGACCATGCACCATGTGCATGAAAGCCCGTGGTCAATGCTGCTGCCGCTCTTCGTACTGGCCACCGGCGCGATCTTCGCCGGTATGGCGGGCGAGCATTACTTCGTTGGCGAAGGAAGGGGCGAATTCTGGAAGCACGCGATCCTTGTTTTGCCCGCGCATGATTCTCTGGCCAAGGCGGAGAGCCTCACCGGCATCATTGGCTACCTCCCGCTGATCGCTGGGTTGCTGGGAATCGCAACCGCTTACCTGTGCTATTGGATCGATCCGGAAATCCCGACGCGCGTCGCGGTGCAGTATCGCGCGCTGTATCAGTTCCTGCTGAACAAATGGTACTTCGACGAGCTGTACGACCGGCTGTTCGTCAGAAACGCCTTCACCCTGGGTGAGGGGCTGTGGAAAACCGGTGATGGTGCAACGATCGATGGCGCTATCAATGGGGCCGCGGGTATCGTACAGAGCGCCGCCGGCGAGGCCAGCCGCCTGCAAACCGGCTACGTCTATCACTACGCCTTCGCCATGCTGATCGGCGTCGTCGCGCTGGTGACTTGGTACTTGCTGCCGCGATGACCCTCCGCAACAAACAACATTGTCATTCCCGCGAAAACGGGAATCCAGCGCGGCAGGGATGGCGCCGCTTGCCCTGGGGCCCCGCGTCCGCGGGGACGACGAGCGGTAAGGGAGCGACTACCTAGTGAGCCATTGGCCGTTGCTGTCGCTCGTCACCTTCCTGCCGCTGGTGGGCGTGGGGTTTATCATGCTGGCGCGTGGCGACGCGGAGACCGTCGCCCGCAATGCCCGCAATATCGCGCTATCGACCTCGATTATCGTCTTTGTGCTGTCGCTGGTGCTGTGGCTCGAATTCGACCCTAACAGCTCTGCTTTCCAATTTGTCGAGATGGCGCATTGGATCCAGATCGGCGGGTTCTCGATCAACTACCACATGGGCATCGACGGCATTTCGCTGTTCTTTGTGCTGCTTTCGACCCTGCTGACACCGCTGTGCATCGCCGCCAGCTGGACCTCGATCCATTCTCAAGTGCGCGAGTACATGATCGCCTTCCTCGTCCTCGAAACGATGATGGTCGGCATCTTCTCCGCGCTCGATTTCATCCTGTTCTACGTGTTTTTCGAGGGTGTGCTGGTTCCGATGTTCCTGATCATCGGGGTATGGGGCGGGCCGCGACGCATCTATGCGTCGTTCAAGTTCTTCCTCTACACGTTGCTCGGCTCATTGCTGTCGCTGCTGGCGATTCTCGCGATCTATTTCAACACGACCCCGCACACCACTGATGTCGTCGCGGTGCTTGCCAATCCGCATTTCTCGGAGGGCCTGCAGCGTTGGCTGTGGCTGGCCTTTTTCGCCTCCTTTGCCGTTAAGGTGCCGATGTGGCCGGTCCATACCTGGCTGCCTGATGCGCATGTCGAGGCGCCAACCGCCGGTTCGGTGATCCTCGCCGGGGTGCTGCTGAAGCTCGGCGGCTACGGCTTCATCCGGTTCTCTTTACCGATGTTTCCGCTGGCCTCGGCTTATTTCACCCCGTTGATGTTTGCGCTGAGCGCCATTGCCGTGATCTACACCTCGTTTGTCGCGCTGGTGCAGACCGACATGAAGAAGCTGATCGCCTATTCGTCCATCGCTCACATGGGCTTCGTGACGATGGGAATCTTCGCGATGACCAGCGAGGCGGTGCAGGGCGCGGTCATTCAGATGTTGAGCCACGGGCTCGTTTCGGCCGCGCTGTTCCTCGTCGTTGGTGTCGTCTACGACCGTCTGCACACACGCGATATCGCGCGCTACGGCGGGCTCGCCGACCGCATGCCGAACTATGCCTTTGTTTTTATGTGCTTCATGCTCGCCTCTGTTGGATTGCCGGGCACAAGTGGCTTCGTCGGCGAGTTCCTGATCCTGCTCGGCACCTTTCGCGCCAGCACGCTCGAGTGTTTCCTGGCGGCAACCGCGCTGTTTCTCGGCGCGATGTACATGCTGTACCTCTATCGCCGCGTCATCTTCGGCACGATCACCCGGGACGAGCTGCGCAACATGCTCGACCTGACGCCGCGTGAGAAAGCCGTGTTCGCACCGTTATTGCTGCTGACCTTGTGGATGGGCGTTTACCCGAACTCGTTTCTCGCCCCTATCCGCAGCTCCGTCGATAATATCGTGCAGCGCGCCACGACGGCGCGGAAAGCCGCCGACTCCGCCCTGCCTTCTACAGCGCCCGGCAGTGCAACGCATGCCGGCATCGAGTGGCCGGCACTCCATCATTGGCTGTGGACGCCCGCGTCCGCCGCGGTGACGCACAGGGAATAGATTGGTGCCAATCGTACCGCTTCCGGATTTCGGGCCGGCACTGCCGGAGATTGTTCTCGCCATAGGCTCGCTGGCGCTGTTGCTGATCGGTGTCTTCCTGGGCGAGCGTTCGACGCGGCTCGTCTCATGGCTCTCGGTCATCACATTGATGGCGGTGCTGGCGCTGTGCGGCACATTCGGCATGCCGCATCGCCTCGGCTTTTACGGCATGTTCGTCACCGACGCGTTCGCTGTATTCATGAAGATGCTGATCCTGATCGGCTCGGCGATCAGCATCATCTTGTCACTGCACTACAACGAGGAGCGGCACATCGATCGCTTCGAGTTCCCGGTACTGATCCTGCTGGCCAGCACCGGCATGATGGTGATGGTGTCGGCAAACGATCTGCTGACTCTCTATCTTGGCTTCGAATTGCAAAGCCTGGCGCTCTATGTCGTCGCCAGCTTCGATCGGGATAACGCGCGCTCAAGCGAGGCCGGCCTCAAATACTTTGTGCTCGGGGCGCTGGCATCGGGGATGCTGTTATACGGCGCCTCGCTGATATACGGGTTTGCCGGCACCACGAGCTTCGCCGGGCTGGCGAGCATGTTCGAACACGGTGTCACACCGTCGGTCGGCCTGGTGATCGGCATGGTGTTTGTCTCGGTCGGCATCGCCTTCAAGTGCTCGGCGGTCCCCTTTCACATGTGGACACCTGATGTCTATGAAGGAGCGCCGACCCCGGTTACCGCGTTCTTTTCGGTGGCACCAAAGATTGCCGCGATTGCGTTGTTCATCCGCTTCCTGGTCGAGCCGCTCGGCGGTCTGCTAGCCGAGTGGCGGCAGGTCATCGTGTTCCTATCGGTCGCCTCGATGGTGGTTGGCTCGGTCGCGGCGATAGCACAGACCAATATCAAGCGGCTGATGGCCTATAGTTCGATCGGGCATGTCGGTTACGCGCTGATCGGGCTCGCCGTCGCGACACCGGACGGTATCCGTGGCGTGCTCGTCTACATGGCTGTCTATCTGTTCATGAACCTCGGCACCTGGGCGGTGATCCTGTGCATGCGACAGAAGGGCCGGCATGTCGAGGCGATTGCCGATCTGTCCGGGCTCGGTCGCACCCATCCCGGCTTGGCGTTGGCGCTCGGCATCTTCATGTTCGCCTTGGCTGGCATTCCACCGACGGCCGGGTTCTTCCCGAAGCTGTATGTGTTCCTCGCCGCAATAGAGGCCAATCTGGTCGGACTTGCGGCGATCGGCGTCGTGGCCAGCGTCGTAGGGGCGTTCTACTACCTGCGCATTGTAAAGGTGATGTATTTCGACGAGCCGGTCGGCGCTTTTGATCGCCCGTTTGCGACCGAGTTGCGCTGGGTGTTGGCTGTCGCAGCGGTGATCACCTTCTTCTATGTCCTGGTGCCGGGCCCGATCGCCGGCGGCGCTGAGGCGGCGGCGGCCTCGCTCTTCGTGAAATGACCCAGGCCGAACGATGATCGGGACGCCGCCGCGGCTCCCCGTTGGCTACCGCCTCGATCATCGCACCATCGTCGGCAGCACCAATGACGAGGCAAAAATCCTCGCTCGCGGCGGTGCTCCCACCGGCACGCTGGTGTGGGCTGACGGACAAACCGCCGGTCGCGGGCGACGCGGCCGGAATTGGGTTTCGGCGCCGGGTAATCTCTACCTGTCGCTGATCCAGCGGCCATCGGGCACGCCAGCCCGTGCGGCGCAGCTAGGCTTTATCGCGGCGATTGCCGTCGCCGATGCGCTCCCCGCGGCCAGCCGCCTGAAATGGCCCAATGACGTATTGCTCGACGGCCGCAAGCTCAGCGGCATTCTGCTGGAATCCGAGACCGGGCTGGCCGGAAGCCTCGATTTCGTCGTGATCGGCATCGGCATCAATATTCTCAGCGCGCCTACCTCGGTGGAGTTTCCGGCGACCTGTCTGGCCGAAGCCGGCATCACAAACGTCATCCCGGCTGACCTGCTGGAGACGTTGGTCGCACACTTTGACACTTGGTTGCGCCGCTGGGGTCACGATGGGTTTGCGCCGATCCGTTCCGCATGGCTGGCGCGGGCCAACGGCCTGGGTGACATGATTCGCGTGCGGCTGGACCGGGAGACGCTAGAAGGGCGCTTTCTCGATCTCGACGAGAATGGCGCGCTGGTCCTCGAAACCAGGATGGGGATGCGCCATATCACAGCTGGCGCCGTCTTTCCGGCCACGTGAGGGAGAGCGGCATGCTGCTCGCGATCAACGCCAACAATACAAATACCGTCTTTGCGATCTGGGACGGCATGGCATTGCGCGGCAGCTGGCGTACAGCTACCGAGGCCAAGCGCACCGCCGACGAGTACGTTGTGTGGTTTGATCATTTGCTGTCACTGGAGCGGCTGGCACGTTCCGATATCGATGGCGCGGTGATCGCAAGCGTCGTGCCCGAGGTCAATTTCAACCTGCTTACCCTGTGCCGGAAATATTGCAATACCACGCCCTTGATAGTCGGAGACAAGAGCGTAGTGCTCGGGACCAAGGCCCTCGTCGACCGGCCGGAGGAGGTCGGCGCCGACCGGCTGGTGAACACAGTCTCCGCACATGATCGCTATGGGGGCCCGCTGATCGTCGTCGATTTCGGAACGGCGACGACGCTCGATTGCGTTGACCACGATGGCAACTACATCGGCGGCGTGATCGCGCCTGGGATCAACCTGTCGGTCGCCGCGTTGCACATGGCGGCGGCGAAATTGCCCAGCGTCCCGATCCGCCGCACCGACCGCGTCATCGGCAAGGATACCGTCAGTTGCATGCAGTCAGGTGTCTTCTGGGGATATATCGGCTTGGTTGAAGGGCTTGTGCGGCGCATAAAGGAAGAGTTTGGTGGCCCGATGCAGACGATTGCCACCGGTGGATTGGCGCCGCTCTTCGACGGCGCCACAAAGACGATCGACCGAGTCGATCCTGACTTGACCCTATGGGGATTGCGCCTGATCTACACCCTAAACGCGTCTCGATGAACGCTCCCTTGTCGCCGATCGAGAAAGACGCCGCGCACGATCCCGACGCGCTTTATTTCCTCCCGCTCGGTGGTTCCGGCGAGATCGGGATGAACCTCAACCTGTATGGCTATCGCGGCCAGTGGCTGATGCTCGATTGTGGCGTCACCTTTGGCGAGGAGGAGCATCAGCCGGGCGTCGACGTTATCATGCCCGATCCGGCCTTTATCGTCGAACGGCGCGACCAGCTCCTGGGTATCGTCGCCACCCACGCGCATGAAGACCATATCGGCGCCATTCCGTACCTGTGGCCGAAACTGCAATGCCCAATCTGGGCGACGCCCTTCACCGCCTCGCTGCTGCGCAGCAAGCTTATCGAGGCGCGGCTAATCGATAAGGTACGGATCAACATCGTGCCAATGTCGGGGCGTTTTTCGATCGGCCCGTTCGATCTCGAATTGGTGACCCTGACGCACTCGATCCCCGAACCGAACGCGGTCGTTATTCGCACGCCGGTTGGCAGCGTTTTGCACACTGGCGACTGGAAACTCGACCCGGAGCCGCTCGTCGGCGACCCGACTGACGAGACGCGGCTGCGCGAGATCGGCGATGAGGGCGTGCTGGCGATTGTCTGCGACTCGACCAACGCGCTGAAGCCCGGTACCTCGCGATCCGAAGGCGAGTTGCAGCAATCGCTCAGCGAACTGATCGGGCGCTACGATGGGCGGGTGGCGGTCGCGTGCTTCGCCTCGAATGTCGCGCGCCTGCATACCATTGCAGAGGCGGCGCGGGCACATGGTCGTGATGTCGCGCTGGTCGGGCGCTCGCTGTGGCGCATGGACAAAGCGGCGCGCGAAAACGGCTACCTGACCGATCTGCCGCCCTTCCTCGCGGAAGACGAAATCGGCTACATCCCGCGCGACAAGTTGGTGCTGATCTGCACCGGGAGCCAGGGTGAGCCGCGCGCCGCGCTGGCCCGCATCGCGCGCGAAGACCACCCTAATGTCACCCTCGAAGAGGGCGATGTCGTGATCTTCTCGTCGCGCATCATCCCTGGCAACGAGAAGTCGATCGGCCGCCTGCAGAACACGCTGGTTCGGCTCGGGATCGAGGTGGTGACCGAGGAAGACCATTTCGTGCATGTCTCCGGGCACCCGGCGCGCGATGAGCTGGTGCGTATGTATCAGATGATCCGACCACGCATTGCGGTGCCGGTGCACGGCGAGGCGCGGCATCTCGCGGCACACGCCGACCTCGCGGCGGAATGCCAGGTACCGGAATCGCTGATAATCGAGAACGGCGACATGATCCGGCTCGATCCGAGGGGCGCCGCCGTGGTCGATGAGGTGCCGACCGGCCGCATCGCCAGCGATGGCAAGAGCCTTATTCCGATCGGCGGTGCCGTGCTGCAGCAGCGCCGCCGCATCGGCACCGAGGGCAGCGTTGTCGCGACGCTGGTGCTGGACCGCCAGGGCTGGCTGGTGGCGCCGCCACAGGTCACGCCGCTTGGACTTACGGAGTCTAACGCCGAGCCCGCCGGCAAGATGCGCGACGCACTTGCCGAAGCGCTGGAGGGGCTACCCGGACAAATGCGGCAGGATGATAACGGCATCCGCGATGTCGCTCGCCGCGTCCTGCGCCGGGTGGTCAATGAGCGGTTCGGCAAGCGGCCGCTGATCGAAATTCAGCTGGTGAGGCTATGAGGTCGGGGATGATCGGACGGCTCAATCATGTCGCGATCGTCGTGCCGAACCTGGAAGTGGCGGCGGCGCTATACCGCGACGCGCTGGGCGCGTGCGTGTCCGCGCCGCAACAACTGGCTGCGCACGGCGTGACGGTGGTCTTTGTCGAATTGCCGAACAGCAAGATCGAATTGCTGGAGCCGCTCGGCGACGCCTCACCTGTACGTGGCTTTCTCGACAAGAACCCGAGCGGCGGCATGCACCATCTCTGCTATGAGGTCGACGATATTATAGCCGTTCGCGACCATCTGAAACGGGCCGGTGCACGCGTGCTGGGCGACGGCGAGCCAAAGCTTGGGGCGCACGACAAGCCGGTGCTATTCCTGCACCCTAAGGATTTCGCGGGCACCCTGATCGAGCTGGAACAGGCCTGACCTTTCCCACTGTGTCGGCGACTGACGGACACGCCAGACGTGAATTATAGGGCCGCCGCGCCGGCGACGATGCCGCTGTCGTGCAGGCGCCCGATTTCGCCTGAAGACAGCCCCAGTACCGATGCCAATACCTCGTCGGTATGCTGTCCGAGCCAGGGGGCCGGCCGCACCGGCTGACGCGGCGAGGCGGTGAAATCAACGGGAAGGCCGGGCACCGGGAAGCGACCCAATCCGGGCTGATCCACCTCTGCGAATAGCGGGTTGGCCGGCGAGCAGCGGGGGTCATCGCGCACCAGTTCGACAAAATCCTGAAACGGCCCCCATAGCACGCCGCCGCTGTTGAGCGCTTCGGCGATGTCGGCGAGGCTGCGCCGTGCGCACCAGCGGGCGAGCACCGCCGCGATCGCGTCGCGCGCCTCGAATCGGCCGGTTTCGGTGTCGAGATCGACTTCCATCACATCGGCGATCAATGCCAGCTTGTCGGCAAGGCCGGTGGCCTTGCCGATGGCCCGCCACTGTCGCGGCGTCAACGCGATGATCATGATGCGCCGGCCATCGCCGGTCGCGAAATCACGGCCGAAGCTGCCGTAGAGATCATTGCCGATTGCCGGCCGCGACCGCCCGTTGATGTGCACGTCGCCGACATAGCCGAGATTGCCGACGGTCGCGAGCATCACATCGCTCAGCGCGGCCACCACCTCCTGGCCGGCGCCGGTGCGGGTGCGATGCCGCTCGGCCGCCAACAGCGCCGTCGTAAGATGCAGCCCGGCAGCGATATCCCAGGCCGGCAGCACATTATTGACCGGCGCCCCGCCATCGCTGGTTTGCCCTGTCACCAAGGGAAAGCCACTGGCGGCATTGACGGTGTAGTCGACGGCGGCGCTGCCATCACGATTGCCGCTCAGGCGCAGCATGATCATATCCGGCCGCTCTGCCGTCAGGCTGGCATAGTCGAGACCGGGCAGGGGCGGTAGGTTGGTGAGGACAATACCGCCACCAGGACCGCGCGCGGTCGCCAGCGCGCGAGCGATCTCGCGTCCCTCAGGCTTATTCAGCGCCAGCGCCACCGAGCGCTTTGCCTTGTTGAGGCCGGCCCAATAGATGCTCGCGCCGTTCGCGGCGACCGGCCAGCGATTATAATCGATCTGGCCGCCGAGCGGATCTACTCGGATCACATCGGCGCCGTATTGCGCCATCGTCATGCCGCCGAGCGGCGCCGCAACAAATGCGGAGAATTCGATTACCCGCAGGTCTTCGAGCAGCCGGTTCATACAACACGCTTCCTCTCGGCTAAATGCCTCTGGCTATACGGGGCGAGACTGGGTCGAACCCGACGCCGATTCATGGAGGCTGCTCCCAGTACGCGTTCGGCTTTTGGTATGGAGCAGGCTTATCCCGCATCGCAAGCGTATAACCGCCAGCAGTCTTTCAAACTGGACAATAAGGGGAGGGGACATGCCAGGGCGGATCAATCGCGCGATCGAACTCCTGCACCAGGACCAGGCGATCTACTACGTGGGTGCGCACACCGGGCACATTCTGACTCGCATGCAAGGGCGCGAGGATGCCGGAACCTGGGCAGATTACATCAATATCGGCATGGAGCACGGCGCCTTCGACATGACGGGGCTCGCGGAATACATGCAAGGTTTGGTCGAGGGCGGGCCGACCCGCTCGGGGCATCGCGCGCCGGCGGTGATCGTCGAGGCGCCGGTTAACGGTACGGACGAGGCGAACGTCCGACATAACGCCTGGCAATTCCGCCAGATCCTCGGTCGCGGGGTGCACGGCATTCTGCTGTGCCAGGCCGAAACGCCCGATGCGGTACGCGCTTTTGTCGAGAGCTGCCGTTACCCGCACCATGACGAGGGCGTGGATCCGACCTTGCCGATGCCGCTTGAGCGATTGCGCGGCGCGCCGAGCCAGACGCCGGTCGAGGGCAAGCTTGGCGTCGGCACGCGCGGCCGTGGCTCCGAAACCACGGCGGCCGCGATCTGGGGAGTTTCCGAACCCGATTATCGCGAGTTATGCGAACCCTGGCCGCTCAACTCACGCGGCGAATTGCTGCTCGGGGTGAAGCTGGAGAGCCCGGAAGGGGTGGCAAGGTGCGACGAGATCCTGGCGGTGCCGGGTCTCGGCTTTGCCGAAATGGGTCCGGGCGATCTGAGCCTCGCGCTCGGCTACCTGGAGATGCCGCGTGATAACTATCCGCCGGAGATGCGTGAGGCGCGCGAGCGCGTTTTCGCAGCCTGCCGCGCCAATGGTGTGGCGTTTCTTGAAATCGGCACACCCGCCAACATCATCGTGAAACTGGACGAGGGCGTGCGCGTCTTCGCCGGGCACAGCGAGGAGGCGGCTCGTCTCGGCCGTGCTCACCAGCGGCGGGCGATGCCGGTATAAAGCCCGCGTGAGGCTCAGTAGCCGGCGTCTTCGAAGCTGCGCGGGGCCGGGCTGATGATGTTGATGCCACCGGGGCCGACCTCGAGCACTGCGAGGCCGCGCTGCACCAGCCCTTGCTGGGTGAAGCGGAACAGACCATCAACCCCGGTGAAGCCGCTCTGATTGAGGATCGCGTCGTGCGAGAACGGCTCTGGGTTGTCGCCCTTCGCCAATACGGCGGCCAAAGCGGCCGCGTCAAATGCCAGTGAGGCAAGACGCGGCGCCGGATGGCTGTAGGTCGAGCGGAAGCGATCCTCGAATTCGCGGCGCTGCTCGGGCGGCGAGGCGGCAAACCAGCCGCCGTACAGCGCCGCGTCGCTGCTGACCGAGGAATCGTCCCATAGCCCGCTGCCGAGCAGCCGCACCTTTTGCGCATCGACCCCTGCCTGCTTCAGCTGCCCGGCGATCTGCTTGAGCTGATCGCCGCCCTCCGGCAACAGCAGCGCGTCGAAGCCGGAGGCGCCACCGGCGGCCGCCGATGCCGCGGCTGCCGATGCCGCTCCCGGTGGCGGAGGCGCGGAGCTCCCCGACACCAGCCGCTGGATCACCGCTCCGAGGTCGCTGCCACGCGGATCGAAATACTCGGTACGGACAACCGAGCCGCCGGCGGTGCCAACCGCATCCTTCAATGCGTCACCCATCAGGTGCCCGTATTGCGAACTGGGGGCGAGTGCGGCAAAGCGGGAAAGCCCGCGTTCACGCCCGAACGAAACCTCTCGCACGACCTCCTGACGCGGCAGAAAGCCCATCAGGAACACGTTGCCGCCGGCCAGCTGCGTCGCCGTGGAGAAGGCGATCACATTGACCTTGGCGTCGGCGGCGACCGGCCGTACCGCTTCGACATCGGCGGCGAGCAGCGGGCCGAGGATCAGCTTCGCGCCCTCGCCGATCGCCGATCGGGCTGCTGCGGCGGCCCCACCCCCGCCGCCGGCGGTATCGCGCGGCACCAGGGTCATGCGGTCGTTGCCGGTGGTGAACAGCGCAAGTTGCGCCGCCTCCAGCATCGACTTACCGAGTTCGGCATTGGGCCCGGATAGCGGCACGAGCAATGCGACCTTCACCGGTCCACTATTCGCGCCGGAGTTAGCCGTTGCCGGGCCGGGTGGCGGAGGCAGTGGGCGCATCGGCATCGCGGATGATTGCGGCCCCAGCCCCGGAGCCGGTAACATCCGGCCGCCACCGCCGCACGCGGCGAGCGTCAGCAACAGCGCGAAAGCGATAAGGTTTGAGGCGGACCGCGGAACAGGCCAGCGCAGCAAGGAGAGCCTCCGGGAAGCGTTCGGTAGCCGGCGCGGACCCTAACCATCGCGCCACCGCAAGTAAACAAGGAGCCGAGCAATCGCGGCGCGATCCCGCATCGGCGCCTGTCGACCCTTTCGACCTGACCCAATGGTCGCCGGCTTACCGCCTCGCTCCCGGGCTTCATCTGGTCGCGACGCCGATCGGCAATCTCGGCGACCTGACGTTGCGGGCGCATTGGGTGCTGCGCAGCGTCGATCGTATCCTGTGCGAGGACACCCGCGTCACGTCTCGGCTACTGACGCAGTTCGGCATCAATCGCCCGCTTGAGCCGTATCACGACCACAATGCCGATCGTGTGCGGCCTGGGGTCATCGAAGCGCTGCGGCGAGGCGAGATCTTGGCGCTGGTGTCTGACGCCGGTACGCCGCTGTTGTCCGATCCAGGATACAAGCTGGTGCGCGAGGCCGTGGCCGTCGGGCTGCCGGTCACCGCCGCCCCCGGCGCCTCGGCGGCGGTCACCGCGCTCATTCTTTCGGGTTTGCCGCCCAACAACTTCTTCTTTGGCGGCTTTCTGCCGCCGCGATCGGGGGCCCGGCGGCACGTCCTTGAGCGTTGGCGCGCGATCGAGACGACGCTGATCTTCTATGAAGGGCCGACACGATTGGCAGCCTCGTTGGCGGACATGGCCGATGTGCTGGGCGACCGCGAGGCCGCGATCGCTCGCGAACTCACCAAGCGGCACGAGGAGGTACGGCGCGGCAGGCTGCGCCAGCTTGTCGACGACTATGCGGCGGCCGGCGTGCCGCGCGGCGAGCTCGTCATTGTCGTCGGCCCGCCGAATCCCAATCCAGGCGACATCGCCGAGGACCTCGATGCACGGCTCCTGGCGCTGCTCGACAGGCACAGCCTACGCGACGCGGTTGCATTGGCGGTGGCGGCGACCGGTCTGGCGCGCCGGGTGGTGTATGAGCGCGCCCTGGCGCTGCACGGCAGCGGCGAGACATGAATGCGGCACCGTCGGGCCGCGAGCGGCGGCTGCGCGCACTACGCCGGGGACGGCGTGGTGAGTGGATTTGCCGTTGGCACTTGCGGCTTCGCGGGTGGCGCATCATCGCTGTCGACTGGCGGTGCCCCTCGGGCGAAATCGACATCCTGGCGCGACGCGGTGCGGTTCTCGCCGCGATCGAAGTAAAGGCTCGCGACGACCTTGCGCGTGCCGGCGAGGCTGTGCTCTGGCGTCAGCGGCGCCGGGTTTCGCGCGCGGCAATGACATTTCTGTTACAGCGCCCCGATCTCGCGCATTTGGGATTGCGATTCGACGCAATGCTGATCGTTCCCGGCCGTCTGCCGCTGCACCTGCCTGATGCATGGCGGCTCGACACCTGAGCCGCTTTCCTTGATTTGCGCCGATTTCGACGAGATG
>JAFAYW010000186.1 GCA_019240125.1 Alphaproteobacteria bacterium | reverse complement strand
CTATCACGCGGTGACGCCCGATGATGTCTGGGGCCATTACGGGCTCACGCCGGAGGAGGCTCGGCGGGGCGGGATGAACCCGCAAATGTTCAACTCGTTTCTCGACGGCACCAAATCGGCGATCGAGATGGCGGCGATCGCCAATGCCAGCGGACTCGACGTGCCGCTCGACGGGCTTGGTTTCCCGCCCTGCGGCGTCGACGACCTGCCGCACAGCTTGCGCGGCCGCGCCGCCGGCGGAGTGCTGTCGCATGACGGCATGGTCGAGGTCGTGTCGTGCCTGGAGCGCGACAGCCGCCCGGTGTTCCGCGATCTGCGCTGGGGCGTCTATGTCGTGCTCAAGGCGCCCAACGAATACGCCCGCACCTGCTTTAAGGAATACGGATTGAAAACCGACAGCAGCGGCTGGTACGCGGCGATGTACAAGCCGTATCACCTGATCGGGTTGGAGCTCGGGATGTCAGTGTTGTCGGCGGCGTTGCGCGGCGAGCCGACCGGCCAGCCACAAGGCTTCCGGGGCGATGTCGTCGCCGTTGCCAAGCGTGACCTGCAGGCCGGCGAGACGCTTGACGGTGAGGGCGGATACACCGTATGGGGCAAACTGGTGCCGGCGGAACGCAGCCTAGCCGAAGGCGCGCTGCCGATCGGACTGGCGCACAAAGTGCCGCTGTCGCAGCCGGTGGTAGCGGGCCAGATCGTGCGCTGGGAGGATGTCTCGATGCCGGACAGCGAAGCCGTCCGCGTGCGGCGCGACATGGAAGCCCGCTTCGCTCCGCGCCACTCTGCGTTGGCGGCGCAATAGCCCGGCGCCGGCGGGTGGCTGAGCATCGTGGCGGCTGTCATTGCGGCAATCTGCGGGTCAGCCTGCGCCTGAGCCAGCCTCCCGAGGCGGTGCGATTGCGCGCTTGCGGTTGTTCGTTCTGCCGCGCCCATAACACCCGCACCACCAGCGACCCGAATGGTGCCGCCGAGATCGACGCGGCGGATTGGGGTCTCGTGCAGTTCTACCGCTTTGGCACCGGCACCGCCGAGTTCGTGATCTGCCGCCGCTGCGGCGTCTATATCGGTGCGATCGGCGATTGCGGCGTCGATGGAAAGCCTTCCATGCGCGCGGTCATCAACACGAACTGCCTCGATGATCGCGCCGCCTTCACCGCGACACCGGCGCCTACCGACCACGATGGCGAGAATACCGGCGACCGCCTCGCGCGCCGCGCCGCCAATTGGACACCGGCGACAATCCACCGGCCCGATTGAGGCCGCTTAAAACCCATAGCTTCCGGAGCAAAAAGATTGACCTCAACGGCGCAGTGGCCCTGGTGACGGGCGGCAATGGCGGGCTTGGGCAACGCATCTGCCATGCCCTCGCGAAAGAGGGCGCGCATGTCGCGGTCATGTATGCGCAAAGTCGCGATCAGGCGGAGGGCGTCGTGCGCGACCTGACCTCGCGCTATCAGACCAATGCCGCCGCCTTTGGCTGTGACATCACCGATGGCGCCGGCGTCACGCGGCTGATCGACGACGTGGTCGCCCGCTTTGGCCGCATCGACATCCTGGTCAATGACGCCGCCTACAACCACGCCGTCCGCTTTCAGGACCTCGACGGCCTGACGATGGAGTTGTGGGACAAGATCATCGCCGTCAACCTGACCGGGCCGATGCGCATGATCAAGGCGGTGGCGCCGTTGATGAAGGCGCAGCAACGCGGCCGCATCGTCAATATCTCGTCGATTTCGGGGGTTGGCCCGACGGGGTCGTCGATTGCCTATGCCGTCTCCAAGGCAGGGCTAAACCATCTGACACGCTGCATGGCGGTGGCACTTGCGCCCGATGTGCTCGTCAATTGCGTCGCCCCCGGCCTGCTGGAAGGCACCCGCGCTACCGCCAATCTGCGGCAGGAACAGATCGACAATTCCAACGCGACCGCGCTGTTGAAAAGGGCGGCCGACAAGGATGATTGCGCGGATATGGTCGTCACGATGTGCCGCACCGAGACGATGACCGGCCAGACCGCCGTGATCGATGCCGGCCGCTACTTCCCCTGAAAGGACAGCGCACTAACCCCGCTTATGCCTCGCGCTTGCCACTGGCGAGCATCCGCGCTGGGCCCTCGACGTCTTTCTCCAGCACCCGGGCGCTCCAGTTCCGTGGCTCGCCCGATTTGGCATCAGCAGCGGCCATTTCCTTTGCCTGCTGATCGGTTTCGGCGACCAATGTCGCGAAGAAAATGTCCGAGATAGACGACATCGTGCAGCTATACTTGTTCATGATCGGCTCACCTCTGTCCGGGTGTACTGGCGTCTAATTGGCTCGGCTGACCTGCCGCGCCCGGCTGAGATAATGCCACGATAGCGAAGCGGCGAAGCACCGCATTTGGGGCATACGGCTCGGAGGCGAACACATATGAAGGACATTTCCGGCAAGACCGCGATCGTCACCGGCGCCGCGTCGGGTATCGGGCTTGGCATCGCCACGGCGCTCGCCGAGGCCGGCGCCAATGTCGTGATGGCCGACATCCAGAAAGAAGGGGTCGAACAGGCGGCGCACGGTCTCTCAGGCACCAACAAGCGCGTGATGCCGGTGCGCATCGACGTCACGCAGGAGCAGACGGTCGTCGATGCCCTGGCGGAGGCCGAACGCAATTTCGGCAAGCTCCATATCGCCTGCAACAATGCCGGCGTGCCGATGCACGGCACCAGGCTGGTTGATGTGCCGCCTGAAGATTGGGCCTTTGTAATCGGCGTCAACATGTGGGGAATCATCCACGGCATCCGCCACTTCGTCCCCGCGATCCTGAAGCACGGCGAGGAAGGCCATGTCGTCAATACCGCCTCGGTCGCCGGTTTTCAGAACCGCCGCGGCACCGATCAGGGGCCGTATTCGATGAGCAAGTACGCCGCGCTTTCCCTGACCGAGGCCCTCGAACACGAACTGGCGGATACCAGGATCGGCGTCTCGGTGCTATGCCCAGGGCCGATCAACACCAATATCGCGCGCGGCGCCCGCAACCGGCCGGCGCATATGGGCGGACCGCAGGTGCGCGCCACCGACGAAGCCGTACTCGCCGAACGGCTCGCGACGATCGGGCTCGACCCGAAGCAGGTCGGCGAACGCGTCGTCGACGCGATCCGTACCAATACTTTCTACGCCTTCGTCGGCGCCGTGCCGGCCGACATCATCCGGGCACGCCATCGCCGCATCGAGGAGGCGCTCAACAGCCGCTGGGTCACGCATTACTGACGGGTTACCGGTTGCCGATATCCACCCCATCTATCGAGGCGACCCTTAATCGAGGAGACTTCGTATGGCCGATGCCAAGCTCGCCCCCAACCTGCCGGACTGGATGCAGGAACATGCCAAGCGCTATATCGCCAGCGGGGGCACAGACGGGCACCTGTACAAGATGACCCAGCCGGGTCGGCCCGAGATTACGGTTCCGGCCCTGCTATTGACGACAACAGGCCGCAAATCGGGCGACCGCTACATCTTCCCGCTGTTTTACGGTGATACCGGCAACAGCTATTTCGTCGTCGCCTCAAAGGGCGGCGCGCCCGAGCATCCTGGCTGGTATCGCAATATCGAGGCTAATCCCGAAGTCGAGGTTCAGGTCGGCACCAGGAAGACGAAGGCCCACGCCCGCACCGTCAGCGGACCCGAACGCGCCCAGTTGTGGGAAAAAGCGCTGAAATTCTGGCCGCCTTATGCCGATTACCAGCAGAAGACCCAGCGCGAGATCCCGGTCGTTGTTCTCGACCCGGTCAGCTGACCTGCAGAACGGCAGACGGCCGCGCCGATCCGGGGATCGGCCGCGGCAGTCCGCGACGTTTCAGCCGTACGTTGCAGTGTTGGTGTTAGCGGACCAGCACCTAGTGACCCCGGTAGCGCGGGTGGTGCCCGACATAGCTGTACTGCCACTCATAATGCGGCCCCGTCACCGCGGGCGCGCTTGCGACATAAGCCCCACCTGACGGCCGCGGACCCTCGGCCAGCGCTGTACCGATACTCGCCGAAGTTGCGGCTACCAGAGCGGCGGCAACCAAAAATGTCTTCATCTCGGTTCTCCTCGCCGCCCTTCTGTGCTGGTGCAGTTACTGCTGGCGGCTCCCTTGAGTTGGGAACCCGCCGGCTCGCCAACAAACGATGCTTTCTCACCTTTGAGCTGAGCTTTTCTCACGTTAGGCGCTGCGCCTGGGGCCGCTAACCCTTTGCCGGGGAGATGAGGAAGTTGGATTGGTGGAGGGTTGAGGGGGTGACGTTGGCGAGGGTGATGGACTGGTTGGGGTTGAGGGTGATGAGGGCGCCGGCGGCGGTGCTGGTGGTGTCCTGTTGCAGGGTGGCGAAGTCGGCGGCGAGGCTG
>JAFAYW010000100.1 GCA_019240125.1 Alphaproteobacteria bacterium | reverse complement strand
GTTGTCGAGTTCGAAATGGCCGGCATTGCCGGTCAGACCGGTCAAGGCGCTGTTGCTGCCGAGCGTGCCGGCATCGGCGACAAACGCATCGGCGCCGTTCAGCAGCAGCTCGGCGCCGCTCGCGATGGTGGTCACCCCGCCGCTGGCAAACTCGATCAGGCTGTTCCCGTAAAGCTCAAGGTCGGCGCCCGACACCAAGGTCGCAGGCGCCCCCCCGGCGGTGATGTCGAGCAAGGCCTGATGGTCGGCGCTGCCATAGAGATGAATCGCCCCGCTATTCGTCAGCGCGGTCGCGGTGACCGTGCTCGAGGCGCTCAGATTGCCGTTGCCGATCTGCAGGTAATCGGAGCTGGTCAAGGTGCCGCTGACCGTCAGCGTGCTGCCGCCGCTGCCGTTGTCGTTGTCGACATACAGATTGCCGCTGTTGGCAAAATTGCCGCCGAAGGTCGCGGCAGCAGCGTTTTCGAGTTCGAGATAGCCGGAATTTGTGCTCGCACCCCCCACGGCCAGGGTGCCGCGGGAGACGCTGAACAGCCCAGCTTGCACGGTCAGGACGGTGGGATCGAGAGTGCCGGAGACCGCCAATGTCGCGCTCGCGTTGTCGAGCAGCACGGTGCCGGTCGTAAAGCTCTCGCCGGTCGCGATCGAGACCGTATACCCGCCGGACCCGCCAAGCGTTGCATTGGTGCTGCTGTCGTTCGGGACGATATGGTCCGACCAGTCGTTGGCGGTGTTCCAATCGGCGGTTGACCCGTTCCAAGTCTCAGTTGTCGTAGGCATGTTTTCCTCCCTAGGTCAAGTAAATGCACCCTGGTGATTCTTTAATCATTCACCAGATCTATTCCGCACGAGACCAGCGGCTATGACGCTACGCGGGTCCGGGCAGCGACACAACTCGTCAAACAAGCCCAATTAGAACTTGCTGACGACGGTGGTGGTCTTGTGATGGTCTGTCGATCGGACCGACGCTTGCGAGAAACAGCTTACCCACGCCGCCTATCGGGGATGAGGAGGGCCAGGGCGTCCTACTCCGCGAAGTCGCGAAAGCCGTTCAGGGCGGAAAGCTTGTTGTCGCGACGATCGCGTCCCATGAGCCGAAGGCTACTTCGAGTCTTACGAGCGCGCCTTTCGGGAGCTCGGAATCGGAATCGACGAAGATACCGCAACGCCGTCCGTTGCAGAAAATTTCGACGTGTTAGGGCGCGGCGCCGTGTGCATCGTCGACTGCGCTGGGTCACACACTCCAACATTGCCGAAGCGAGCTCTGGTCGCGCCCTTTCCGTGTACGACGTCCGACTGCAAATCCTTAGCGAGGGAGAGCGGTTCAGTCTCTCGACGAAGCGCCCCGTCGCGGCTTGCGACCGTCGAGCCAGCGCCGCTTTGGAAATCCGGCGAGGCGCGGCATGAGGTTGCGTAGGGCGGGCCTCACGCGTCATTCCGGGTGGCTCGCAGCAGCAAACTCAAAATCCAAGGCAACCGCGTGGTCACCCGCATTGAAGCCCCGCAGTCGCGGGCATCACTATTATACAAGCAGTCGTGGGCGGCATTGGCCTTGCATTCCCTTCGAGCTCTGAAAACGGGGTGCGCCTCTTACCTGGGATAAAAACTCCGCAAAATCGGCGCGCAACGCGCCGTTGGTTTCGGCGTTTGCGGTGGACCGCAGCAGGGGGAACCGGATGCCGAACGCGATTGCTCGCCAAAATGCCCGCGGCGCAGAGCGGCGACACCGCGACAAACGCACGCCCGCGCCGTAGCGGCCCGAGACTGATGGCCAACTCACCGGCCGCGAAATCGCCCTCGGCAAGGGCCGCCGCGGCTCAAGACCGCCGGGGCGCCGAAGCCCGTCCCGGCGTGATCGGGCGGCGGGCCTTGCTGATCTCGACGGCGCTGCTGCTGGTCACGCGCGCGGCGGAGGCCTATGCCGAAGGCCTTCTGCCGGGGAGCGGCATGCCGTGGCGGCCGTTCGCGGGCGAGCCGCCCGACATCGCCAAGCCGGGACCATGGATCTTTTTTACCCCCGAAGAGGGCGCGGCGATAGAGGCGCTTGTGGATCGGCTGATCCCGCCCGACCCGGAGACGCCCGGCGGCAAGGATTGCGGATGCGCGGCGTTTATCGATCGTCAGTTGGCGGGGAGCTACGGCAGCGCGCGCGGGCTGTATATGAGCCCGCCCTTTGCGCAAGGGACGCCGGAGCAGGGCGCGCAGGCACCGGCCACTCCGGCGCAGCTCTATCGCCACATGCTCGGCGCGCTCGACGCGCATTGCCGCGAGACCTACGCCGGCAAGAGTTTCGGGCAACTTCCCGACGCCGAGAAGGACAAGCTCATAGGTGCGATGGAGAGCGGCTCCCTGCTCTTGCAGGGAAGTCCGACGACGGGGTTCTTCCAAATATTGCTGCAGGATACGCGCTACGGCTTTTTCGCCGACCCGATCTATGGCGGCAACCGCGACATGGCTGCCTGGAAGATGATCGGCTTTCCCGGCGCGCGTTACGACTATCGCGACTGGGTCGAGCGGCACAACGAGCGCTACCCGCACCCGCCGGTCGCCATCGCGGGGCGCCCAGAGTGGTCGCGACAGCCTTCATGACCGCGAAAGGAGCTGGGCGGTGACGGCCACGAAATTACCGGCGACGGACATCGTCATCATCGGGCTCGGCTGGACCGGGTCGATCGTGGCCGAGTCGCTGACCGCCGCGGGGCTGAATGTGGTCGCGATCGAGCGCGGTCCGTGGCGCGACACCGCGACCGACTTTCCGCCCGACTACGCGCCGGACGAACTGCGTTATGCGGTGCGCTACGATTTGATGCTGCGGCCCGCCCAGACCACCCTGACTTTCCGCAATAACCCGAGCCAGACCGCGTTGCCGATCCGCAGCTGGGGGTCGTTTCTGCTGCCGAACGGGGTCGGCGGCGCGGGGGTGCACTGGAACGCCGAGACCTGGCGGTTTCTCCCGACCGACTTCGTGCTGAAGACCCATTTGACGCAGCGCTACGGCGCGAACTTCCTACCCCCCGACATGACGATCCAGGATTGGGGCGTCACCTATGACGAGCTCGAACCGCATTACGACCGGTTCGAATATTTGTGCGGCACATCCGGCACCGCCGGCAACCTGAAAGGCGAGAAACAGCCTTTCGGTAATCCATTCGAGGGAGTGCGGTCGCGGCCCTACCCGACACCGGCGCAGAAGCAGCCCTATGGCCCGGTGCTGTGGGCCGAAGCAGCCAAGCAGATGGGCCACCAGCCATTCCCGCAACCGTCCGGCAATCTGTCCGAAGGCTACACCAACCCGCTCGGCGTCACGCTCGGCCCCTGTACCTATTGCGGCTTCTGCGAGCGGTTCGGCTGCGGCAATTACTCGAAGGCGAGCCCGCAGACGACGATCCTCCCGGTCTTGATGCGGCGGGCCAATTTCGAGGCGCGCACCCATTGCGAGGTGACGCGCATCAATCTCGACAACACCGGGAAGCGGGCGACCGGCGTCACCTATGTCGACAGCGAGGGCAAGGAGTGGCTGCAGCCGGCGGACATGGTGTTCCTCTGCGCCTTCCAGATGTTCAACGTGCAGCTATTGCTGCTGTCCGGCATCGGCCAGCCCTACGATGTCACGACGGGCAAGGGCGTGATCGGCCGCAACTACGCCTACCAGGTGACATCGAACGTCCAGTCGTTTTTCGACAATAAGATCTTCAACCCGTTCATCGCCAGCGGGTCGATCGGCATGTGTATCGACGATTTCAACGGCGACAATTTCGATCACGGTCCGCACGGCTTCGTGGGGGGCGGCTATATGGGCATGGTGCAGCCGAATGCACGGCCGATCGAAATGACGCCGGTGCCGCCGGGCACGCCGCAATGGGGCGCGCCGTGGAAGAAGGCGGTGAAGGACAACTACCTGAGCACGATCCTGCCGGCGACCCATGGCAGCTGCTACAGCTACCGCGACGTCTATCTCGATCTCGATCCGACCTACAAGGACCGCTTCGGCCGGCCGCTAATGCGCCTGACCTTCGATTTTCACGAAAACGAGCTGAAGATGTCGCAGTTTCTGACCGACCGTCTCGCCGAGATCGTGCAGAGCATGGGACCGCGCCAGATCGTCAAGAACCCGCGCAAGGGCCACTACAACATCGTACCGTATCAGACAACGCACACCGTCGGCGGCGCGATCATGGGCACCGACCGGACGACCAGCGCGCTTAATCGTTACCTGCAGAGCTGGGACGTGCCCAACCTCTTTGTCATGGGCGCCTCCGCGTTCCCGCAGAACCCCGGCTACAACCCGACCGACACGGTGGCCGCACTCTGCTACTGGTCGCTCGATGCCGTCCACAATCAGTACCTGAAAAATCCGGGACCGCTGGTCCACGCGTAAGGAGGCGAGATGCGGTGCGTCCTTTTCGCCATCGCGCTGTCTCTGTTCAGCGTCGCGGCGGCCCATGCGCAGTTTCCCGACAAGCAGTCCTTCGAGGTCATCGAGCATGGCGGCTATATGGCCAGCGCGGCCGACTGCGCCGCCTGCCACACCGCGCCCGGCGGCCAGCCCTTCGCCGGCGGCGGCGCGCTCGAGACCCCGTTCGGCACACTGCTTGCGCCGAACATCACCCCGGATGTCGCCACCGGGATTGGCGCGTGGACCGACGAGGACTTCGTCAATGCCGTGCAGAACGGCATCGGTCATGGCGGCGCCCACCTCTACCCGGCGATGCCCTACACCTATTACACGCGGATGACGCGCGACGACGTGATCGCCGTCCGCGCCTTCCTCGACACGGTTCGGCCGATCCGCAATGAGGTTCATCCCAATCAGCTGCCGTTCCCGTTCAATCAGCGGGAAGCCATGACCGGTTGGAACGCCTTGTACTTCAGGCCGGGTCTGTTCAAGCCCGACGCGGGCCAATCCGCGGAATGGAACCGCGGAGCCTATCTGACCCAAGGCGCGGAGCATTGCGGTTTGTGTCATACGCCCAAGAACGCGATGGGTGGAGACGAGAACTCCCGCGACATGGAAGGCTCAGTGCTGCAGAACTGGTTTGCGCCGAACCTGACCGGCGACCGTCGGCTTGGGCTTGGCGATTGGACAGTTGAGGATATCGCGCTTTACCTGAAGACCGGGCGCAACCGCTTCGACATCGCCTCTGGCCCGATGGCGGATGCGGTGACGCATTCGACCTCGCACCTGACCGACGCCGATCTGCGAGCGATCGCGGTGTATCTGAAGACACTGCCGCCCGGGGGAGCATCGTCGGAGCCATTGTCCGCCGATACGCCGGTCATGCGGCAGGGCGCTGCGATCTATCTCGACCAATGCGCCGCCTGCCACACGGCGAATGGGGCCGGCATTGTCGGGCTGTTCCCCCGCCTCAATGGATCGTCACTGGTGCAGCAGCGCGACGCCACGAGCCTGATCCACGTCGTCCTCGCCGGGTCTCGCGCCGTCGCGACCGATGCGGCCCCGACCGGCCCGGCGATGCCGTCCTTCGCCTGGAAATTGTCCAATGACCAGGTCGCCGCCGTCGTCACCTACATCCGCAATGCCTGGGGCAACGCCGCGCCCGCCGCCGCCGACGGCGCCGTTCAGAAGCTGCGTACGGCGCTGCCCGGCAACCCTTAAGGCGGGCACAAGATTGCAAGGAGCCGTTCGATGTTGAGACTGCTCGGGATCGCGATGGCGTTGACGGTTGCGGCGAAATCCTGGGCGCAAAGCAGCACCCCTGCGCCGCAGAATCAGAGCGCGCGGGCGGTACTCGGTCCGAGCGGCACGATGTACGACGGCAACAACGCCGATCTGCGCCTCCTGCCGGAGCCGGACCCGTGGTTCGCCGAAAAATGGGCTGGATACGTCCCGATACAGACCTCCGGCGCACCCGCCACCGCGACCGGAGCCGGCGCCGCCGGTGCCGGCCTCGGAACGACGGAAACCGGTGGCGAGCATTGATACGGTGCGGTTCTAGATTCTGCCTGACCACAGACCGGCACCGCGCGCAACGCGATGGACGCTGGCGCCGAGACGGGTCAGGCCAACGGGACTGCTTCCGCGCCCGAGCGGGCCGAGAGTGTGCGCTCGGGCGGCAGTGTGAACACAACCGTAGTGCCGAGGGCATTGTCACGGGAACCGGTCGAGCCCGCGCTGATCCGAGCTTTGGGCCAAATCAGGCCGGTTCGGTCGCGTTGCCCCACATGTGCGCTGCCTCCGCCCTGACGACCCGAAGCGTGCGGCGGGAGACGAGGCGAGGTTGATGGTGAATGTGTTGTGGACGGCGGCATGGATTGCGAAAAAGCGCTGAGCTGAGCCGGCCGATTTTGAACCGTTGCCGCTTGCGCTCGCGGCTCCGCACCCGGCTGGTGACAATGCGCCTTGAGCGCCGGCAGGAGTATCGCACGCCGGATCATCTGCGCGGCCGAACTGCTCGGCAGTGGGAAGGCCGGGAACATCGTTGCAATCAACGATGCGCCCAGACCGTCGCGAGCGCGATTCAACAGGGTTCCGCGGGTGACTAGGTAACCTGGATGTCGGCAGCGTGCAGGGTGGGCGATCCCGGCAGAAAACCGACCAGCGAGGCGTGGCTCGGCCCGGTTCCGTCCGGGTCGTACCAGAGATAGCTGGTCGCCGTGTCGTACGCGAATGTCGCCGTCGCGGCGGCCGGCGCCGCGCCGGGTCCCTGCACGAAACCGACCCCGTCGGTGAAGTCGAACCCCGGGGGAGCCGAAAAGGCCGAGCCCTGGATCAGGATTTTGTCGCCGCCGGCGTCGTCGAAGCCGACCATCGTGTCGACCCCCGCGGAGGGCGAGGCGAAATAGAAAGCATCCGCGCCGCTGCCGCCTTCCAGCAGGTCGTAACCGCCGAGGCCGGCAATGAAGCCGCCCCCAGCCCCGGAGATTACGGCGTCGTTCGCCGCTTGCGCCACGAATTGTTCGCGATAGGCGCCGCCGGCGATCGTCTCCCCCGAACCGGTTGCCCAGAGCGTCTGGGTTGGTCCCTCGCCATAGGCGGTCGTGCCGGGGGTTGCGTTGACAATGCTCGCGCCGTTCTGAAACGAGACCTGCGCCGGCACGAGATTGCCGGCGCCGAGGCCGGCCGTTCCCGGAAGAAAGGCAACGAGATCGGGCGTTTGCGAAGCGCTTCCCGCGGGGTCGAACCAGAGGTAATCGGTACCGGGATCGAAGCGGAACGTCGGACCGGTCGTTGAATCTGTGCTGCCCGTGGCGAATTGATAATTCGCGGGCGTAACGCCGTAGGCGTTTGGGTCGAAGGCGAGGTGGTCGGTGCCCGAATTGAAGCCGCTGACGATCTCGAGCCCTTGGCCGGAGCTCCAGGCGCCATAGGGGCCGGGTGCACTCAGATAGATGGTGTGACTGCCCGGCGCGTTCAGCGCGATCGTGTCCAGCCCCCCGTCGCCGTACACGAAAGCGTTCGGAGCCGCGGTCGAGAGCGTGTCGTCGCCGGGGCTGCCGATGACCGTCGCCGCACCCGCGCCGCCGGCAAAGCTGATGCCGTTGAAAGCAGATACGATTGTCTGCGAGTCGGTGACCGGCACCTGCCCCGGGATCGCCGCGTCCGTTGCGCCGATCGTAAATGTCGTCGTCTGCGACTGGCCGGCTGCAATTCCGCTCGCGTTCAGCGTGAACACGAGGGTGTCGAGCGCTTGGGTCACACCGGCCGCCGTGCCGGTCATCGTATAGATGCCGGAACCCGCATTGTAGCCGGCGTTGGTCAGCGACACCGGCACCCCCGGGCTCGGACCGAGGCTGCCGTTTGCGGCCGCGCTAAGGGTAACGGTGACCGTCAGCTGGTCGGTGGAAACGCCGGACGATACCGTAACGTTCGAAAACGGATGGTCCGGCTCGGTCGCCGAGACGTACTGGGCAGCGGTCCCGGCGATTGCCGGCAATCCATGGCCGCCGGGGGGCACCACATTGATCACCAGTACCGGCGGCAGTGTCGACAGGATTACCTGGCCCGCCTTCAGCGAAAAATCGGCGGTCTCGTAATTGCCGAGGAAGTTGTAGGAGTAGTTCCCCTGCGTCGTGTCGACCGTCAAGGTTCCGTTGCTGGAGTTTCCGGCATAGGAATAGCCGGTCACCGAGGCGAGCGAGACCCCCTGCAAGAGGATCTGGTAGCTGGAGCCGGCCGGCAGGGTCGAACTCGACGGTATCGCACTCGCCGCCGATATGGTTCCGGTGAAGTTCCCAGGCTGGTCGAGTTGCAGCGTCCCGGCGCCGCGCTTGAAAACGACACCGCTCGACGAAGGGCCGTTGATCTCGATGGTACCGCTGACGATGTAGGTCGTCAGCCTCGGGAAGTATAGTCCCACAGTTGTCGTGGCGTCGATCTGGAGCGAGCCCGAGCCGCTCAGACTGCCGTTGATGACGAGATCCTGGCCGTATGATGCCGTGATCGTCCCGTTGTTGACGATCGACGCGTTGACGGTGCCGCTACCTCCGACTTGACCGGTGCCGGCGACGGTCAAACTCGTCAAACTCAGCGTCCCGCCGGTGAAGGTGATCGAGCCGCTATCGGTCAGAGATCCGCCGCTGTACGTCTGGTTGGTGCCCAGAGTGAGACTGCCTTGCGCGGCAATCGTCTGCAGCGTCGATTGGATCGGGACATATTGCAGCGTCAAGGGGTCGAAGAAGTCGATGGCGCCACCGCCCCCGAGGTTTATCGCGGCCGCATCGGTGGTAAGGGTCTGGCCGACATTCATGTAAAGGACGTTCGAGTTCGGAACCGTGAGGGTTTGATAGCCGGCAAAGTAGGATCCGCCGGTCAACGTGCCCCCGCTCAGATTGGTAAACCCGCCCGGCGCAACGGTGATCGTAAGATTGCCGGAAGCGGCGACGAGCTGACCGTTGTTCGTCAAGCTCGCGGCGGCGACGCTCAGCCCGTTTCCGACGATCTCACTGTCCACGACGACAGAGCCGGTGCATTGGACGGTTCCGGGCCCCTGGATGTCGACACCCTGGATCGTGAGGCCGCCGGCGGTCAGCACGCCGCCCGCCATGTCGATTTCCCCGCCGGTGTTTACAGCGATCTGCTGCGTGACGGTGAGGGCGCCGGCGACATTCAGGTAATCGGCGTTCATCGTCAGCGAACGGACCGTGTAGGCGGCGTTTGCGTCGATGTCGACTTCGTAGTTGTACGGAATGCCGTAGGCGTAGATGGGCGGGAACAGAACATCCGCATCCGGGGCATTCGGCACCACTCCACCAGCCCAGATGCCGGGATTTCCCCAATCCTGGCTAAAATTCAATGTTGTCGGGTTGAAGGTATAGGTCGTCACCAGCGCTCTCCCGCAGAACAGACCGCGATAGGCCGCTCAATCATGGGTAGTATTCGCGACAGCGCGTTATCGGCCGTCGAAGCATATCCTACCGTTGGGGAGCAACTATGTCCAGAAGTCGGGCCGCTCGACCCTTGTTCGGCGCGAACTCGTCTTCGTCTTCAAAGCACGCCCGCACAATCAACCCCAACCATGTCGAGCCCGAGTGTTGGGCGACAATTTTCTCCGGTCCCCCGCTCGCAACGATGCAGGCGGGAGCCGAGGCGGCCCGGATTCCTGGATCGGGACCACCATCTCGTCGCGATGCCAAGTTCTTGCCGCCTGTGGCCGCAGCCGCCGCAGGTTGCGGGCGCACAACGGGCCGAACTTCAGAACCCGGCGGCGCACCGACCCGTACGAGGTCTCGATGCCGCGCTCGGCCAGCATTTCCTCGACATCCCGATAGCTCAGGCTGCACGCCGGATGACCTCCGCCGGAACCTGATGGCGCGCGTAAGACGCAGGCAGCATCGGCCAGCTTACCACCTACGCCCCGCCCCACAGCAATTCCCGTGACAATGCCTCGTAAGCTATGACCGCGCATCGACAACGCCAAGCACGCGGCCATACGGGTCCGCGAACAGGGCACCAGCGACTCCGCACCAACTTCGCTATCACTTGCAGAGCGATTTACATGTCGTTCGCGTCATCACGTTCCGATTCGCGGCGGAGTTAGCGGATTAGGCGGCGGCCGGCGCAAGAACAACACGAGCAGAATGCCGAGCAGCGAGACCCAAGCGACAAGCCAGAAGGCGTCGATATAGGCCAACACATAGGATTCGCGCTGCACCAGTGTTGCAAGAACGCCATAACCCTGGACGGTCGGGTCGCCCGATCCGCTTGCATGGCTGCTGAACGGTGCCGCCAATTGCGCGGCGATCCCCTCGGTTGTCGGCGAGCCTGAGGTCACATGAAGCCCGATAAGGTTCGAATAGGTTTGCTCGCGCACGCGCACGAAGGTCTGGATGAGGCCGTTGCCAAGTTCATTGCCGAACAGCCGCGCGATCTGAATCGTCGCGGCGATCGGTGCAGCCTGCGCCGGGGTGATATTCGAGACGGCAAAAGTGACCAACGCGGTTATCGCGAACGCCAGGCCGATTGCGGAGACGCACTGGGAAGCGATGAAATCGCCGCCGGCCCAGTCGTGGGTAAGGTTGGTATCCATCCAGCTGCCGATCGCGATGGTCGCGAACCCGGCGGTCAGCAGCAGACGCGCATCGATGCGCCGCAACAGCAGTGCGACGAGCGGCACCAGAACGATCTGAGGCAAGGCGATCCAGTTCAGCACGTCGCCGATCTGGAGGTCGCGCAGGCCCTGGATGCGGGTCAGGTAATCGGGCAGCAGAAAGCCGGTGGCGAAGGAGCCGAACCCGTAAATCGAGATCAGCAGCGCCGGCACCGCGACGTTCGGCAGCGTCAAGACGCGCAGATGAATCAGCGGGTATTCGGCGCGCGCCTCCTGCACGAGAAAAGCGGCAACCAAAAGCACGCCGGCGAGCAGCAGTCCGCTGACCAAGCCGGAATTGAGCCAGTCGAGCCGGTTGCCCTGGTCGATTCCCGCATAGAGCAGGCCGAAGCCGATCCCGGCGTAAATGATGCCGACCCAGTCGGTGCGATGCAGCAATTCGCGATCGACCGGGCGGCGCGGCATCGCGACGGCAGCCATCGCCACCATTACCGGCGTCAGCACGGCGTTTTGCCAGAAAATCCACTGCCAGTTGCCGGTTTCCGAGTACCAGCCCTCGACCGCGCCGGCGATGTTCTGCGAGAACACGAACCGGAACGCGTAAGCCGCGATCCCCCATATCCACCATTGCGGCGGCAGGCTGCGCAGCACAAAACCAAGCGCGGCAGGGATCAGAGCGCCGACCGAGAGCCCGCGCACGAGCTGAAGCGCCAGGAGCGTGTCGTAATCGCTCACCACTGGGGGGAACAGCGAGGCGAGCGCGAAGACGCTCCCCGCCCAGACCAGCACGCGGCGCGTGCCGAGCACGGTGCTCATCCATGCAGCCGCGGGGGTCACCACCATTTGCGCCGCGCCGAATAGCGTGCTCACCCAGGAACCTTCGTCGAAGCCGAGGCCGAGCCCGCCCCGGATATCGGCGAGCCCAAAGGTGGTCAGCCGCGTATTGAGGCTCGAAATGAACGCGCCAAGAATGACGGCACCGACACCGATGACCGGGTGCTCGCTGCGAATGAACCCGACGAGCCCCGCCCGGGGGCGCACCGCGGCGACAATCGTCATGGTTGTGGCGGCGTCGTGTCGGTTAGGATCGTCGCTTCCACCGACATCCCCGGCAGCAGATGCCCTGCGAGCGGGTTGTCGTCGGCGAGGCGCAGTTTGACCGGGATACGCTGCACGACCTTGGTGAAGTTGCCGGTCGCATTGTCCGGCGGCAGCAGGCTGAACTGCGAGCCGCTCGCCGGCGCGATGCTGTCGACGGTCGCCTTCACGACATGTCCGGGGAAGGTGTCTACCCTGACCTCGGCGCGTTGTCCGATCGCGACGTGAGTGAGCTGCGTCTCTTTGTAATTCGCGATCACCCAAACTTTGTCGAGCGGCACGACCGAAATCACCTGGGTGCCGCTGTGCACGTATTGGCCATCGAACACCGCGCGCTGGCTGACCTCGCCCGAGATCGGTGCGACGATCCGGGTGTAGCCCAGATTGATCTTTGCCAGGTCGAGCGCCGCCTGCTTGGCCTTGATCTCGGCCCGCAGCTGCAATTCCTGCGTGTCGAGCACTGCGAACTGCCGGCGTTGCTGGGCCAGGTCGGCCTGCGCATGTTCCAGCGTTGCGGCGAACCGCTTCGCGTCCGCAACCGCCTGTTCGACTTTCTGCTGCGTGCCGAAGGTCGTGGCCAGCAATGCCCGCTGCCGTTGGGCTTCGAGCTGCGTCCGGGTGACATCCGCCTCGGTCGCGGCGACGGTACTTTCGGCGGCCGCGACCTGGTCGTGCTGCGCCGCCTTGCGCGCTTTGAGGTTCTCCACCGCCGCCTGCGCGCCGAGAAGGTCAGCTTCGGCTTGCGCGACTTTAGCCCGGTAGTCGGAATCATCGATTTCCAGCAACAGCTGGTCGGCCTTCACGCGCTCGAAATCATCGACGGCAACATGGCGAACGTAACCGTCCACCTGGGCACTGAGCGGGGTGACGGTGCCGCGGACGTAGGCGTCGTCGGTCACCTGGCGCGTGCTGTCGCCTACCCAGCGGTTCCACTTGGTCGTGAACAGAACCACAATGGCGCCCGCAACGATCAAGACGGCAAGGCGCAGCATCAGCTCGCGAGAGCGGTGCGGCTTTACCGGTCCCGCGCCGGACGCGGTTCCCTGCAGCGGCATCGGCGCCGCCGGGGGCGGCGCGACGGGTTCAACGTCACGCGATGGCTCGTCTGGCATAACGATCGGCTCTCCGGGTCGGGATCGAGTGTACCTCACCGATATTGGCCGGCTCTCCGTGCCTTCGGCCTCGAGCGATGGATCGCTCATCCGCTCGCTCCCGCGATCTCAGCCTATCTCGGACCTATTCCGAATTAGAGAGTGTCCGAAGATTCAACCCTCTTCAGGGCGCGTAGCGCGTGAAAACGAAATCATGCGCTTTTGCGGGCTCGTGACAGGGAAAGCACGTTTTGATCACCGTCTCCTCGACTGGCTTGCCGTCAAAGAATTGGGCGAATCCCCAGCCTCCGGTGGCGGCGTATTTTGCCGAGTCCTTGACCATGAACTGAACCCCTTCCTTCGGCTCACCCGCGACGAAAGATTGCCGTTGGCCGAACACGTTGTTGTTTTCTTCGGAGGAAGTGTAGGCCCAGGCGATGCGGGCAATGACGCTGCCATCCGGGAAGATTTGGTTTCCCTCCCGATAAGCCTGGACCGCGATATCATTCCCGAGGATGGCGCGCAAATCGTTGAGCTTGCCCTCCTCATGGGCCACCGAAATCAACCGCCAGTCGCGGTATCCCGGAAACATCTTGATCCCGAAGATCGGAGTGGCTTCGTCATCGGCCCGTCCGGCATCGAACGGCACAGAGGCAATGACGCATACTGCCACCGCAGCAGCGGACACCGTGAGACGCTTGAACATCGCGACCCTTCCCACTTGGCCGACGCGACTTGGACGAGGTTACCATGGAGGCAGTTCGGCCTGAAGAGGCGCGCACCTCCTGCCTCCAGCAGACTCACCGTCGCCGCCCTTAGCCAAAAGTCGCACTGTACAGCGTCAGGCCGGGCGTACCGGCTTCGAGCTCAAGGAGATGCTCGCCGTAACTGTCGCTGTCGAGTAATGTGTAGAGCGTCGGCAATCCGATCCTGACCGCCCGCTCCGCTCCGCCGTCGACACGCACGCGGACCGTGGCCGGCTGATCCGCGCCGGCAATCAGATTCATCTTGGCTGCGGAGAAGCGGACACGCACCTTTCCGGCATCGGAGCGAAGCGTCAGCGGCTCCGCGGCGCGCGTCCAAGTGCCCTCCAGGTCGTACTCGTTCAGCCGCGGCTCTGTCGCACGCGCGATTGTGTAGGCCGCCTCGCCGTTACGCGGCGACTGCTTGCGATCCTGCGGCGTGCCGTGTAGCGAGCCGAAATAAAATTCAGGAGTCCCGATCCGCGACAGGTCGGCGTCCTCGGACTTGGCTCCGGGAGCAAGACCGAGCTGGGCCCGTATCGCGTCCTCGATTTCCGCCGAGTTCCCCTCGCCTTCGCGATTTAGGCGGAGGCGGCCTTCCCGGTCCAGCAAGTAAAAGGACGGCCATGCGTCATTGTCAAAAGCGCGCCATGTCTTGAAGTCGTTGTCCTGCGCTATTGGGAACGAGACCCCAAGCGCCCGCAGCTCCTGCTCGATGTAGTCCCGCCTCCGTTCGAACGAGAACTCGGGTGTGTGGACTCCGATGACCCGCAGGCCCAGCGGGCCATATTCTGCGTGCCACCGTTTGACGTATGGCAGCGTGCGTCGCCAGTTGATGCAGGTGTAGGTGCCGAACTCGACCAGGACCGGATTGCTGCGCAGCCCGGTGAGCGTCAGCGGTTGGTCGGTGTTGAACCAGTTATCGACCCCGACGAACTCCCGCCTCGACGATCGGCTGTAGGCCTGACCGGCCGCAACCAGTCCGCCCCCGACTGCCGGCGGCAGCAGCAAGCTGGATAGAAGAACACGTCTATTGAGCATTGGCCTCTCTCTCGATCATCGGCCACATTGCGGTCAGAACGCGGCGATCAGGATCAGCGAGCGAACGCCTCCGAGGCTTTCGTCGGAAGATTCTCTCGAACAGCGTCGTGATAGCCTCGCAGGCACTTACGGAAAATTGCCGCACCGCTAGGCCGCTCCGGACGCCGTTCGGCGTCTGCCCATCCTCGCCGCTCATCGTCGGATTTCCGATAACCGGCGCGCTCGCGAGCCGCATTTCACCGCAAAGAGGGCCACTTCCTCGAGCTTGACATTTACTGGTTCGATCCTGCCTCGAGGCGACGCGCTTCGGCTACTCGGTTTGACGGGACACCCGCGATACCGTAAAGGCGCTTCACCCTGCGGCCGGGGGCTGTCCGCAAACTGCCGTGCGACTGTGTTTGCCATAGTCAGGCGGTTCTCCTCAACCCGTTGTCCGTCAGCTGGCTTGGGAGCTCAAATCAGAGTAGTAGCGACATCGACATTGCCACGCGCGGCCTTGGAATACGGACAAAGCGCGTGCGCAGCCTCCAGCAGACCCTGGGCAACCTCGCGCTCCACGCCAGGTAGGCTGACGTTCAGGCGAATGCTGAGGAAATAACCGTGGTCCGCGAGGTTCAGGTCGACTTCGGCATCAATATGGGTGTCTGCGCCCAGCGCGATCGTCCTCTCGCGCGCTACAAACGCTACCGCACTTTCGAAGCTGGCCGACCACGCGGCAGCGAGCAGTGTTTCCGGGTTGGTGCCGATGCGTGCTGAACCCGGACTCGAAAGTCTGACGTCCAGTCGACCGTCGAAACTTCGCGAAGAACCATTCTCCCGGCCGCCAACGGTACGAACCTTGGCCGTATACAGAAGTCGCGAGGTATGGCTCATGCTCATGCTTTCCGGTTGCGGCTTCACCCAGGCAGGGCGCGGTGGACGCAGCTAAAGACCAATCAACGTTGATCGCAGCTCACGTGGATTTGCGCAAAGACTTGAACGCAGCACGCATCTCGGCCGTGAACAGTTCCGGTTGTTCCCAAGCCGCAAAATGCCCGCCTTTCTCGAGTTTGTTGTAGTGGATAAGTTTGGGATACGCCCGCTCCGCCCAACTCCGCGGTGCTGTGTAGATCTCGTCAGGGAAGGCGCTCACAGCAACCGGGATCGTGATACCTCGCACGTCGAAAAAGCCGCCCGTCGGATGGTGCGCGTTGTCCCAATAAAGGCGTGCCGAGGAAACAGCAGTGTTGGTCAGCCAATACAGCGTGACGTTGTCTAGAATGTCGTCCTTCGATAGGCCCTCCGTTTCGCCGTTGAAAACGCGGGCAATCAGCTTCTGGCTGCGGTCGTCGTGGTCAATCATCCATGCCGCGAGGCCGATCGGTGAATCAGCAAGGGCATAAAGTGTTTGCGGGCGATTGTTCATCTCAATCGCATAACCCAGGCCATTTTTGTTGAAGAAGTCGAGTTGGTTCCACGCGTTGCGCTCGTCGGGCGTGAGTTCGTAGGGTGGCGTTGCGCCCAGCGCGAGCGCCTTCGAGATGTCGGCTGGAACAGCGGCGGGCATATTGGTGTGGATGCCGAGCAATCCTGGCGGCTGCTGTAGGGCCATGTTCTCCGTGACGGCGTTACCCCAGTCGCCACCTTGCGCAACGTACTGGGTATAACCGAGACGTTGCATCAGCACCGCCCAGGCCATCGCGATTCGAGGAGGATTCCAGCCGGGCGCGGTTGGCTTTCCGGAGAAGCCGTAGCCCGGTAGGGACGGGATCACGAGGTGAAAGGCGTCCGCCACGGTCGCGCCATGCGCTGTAGGATCGGTCAACAGATCGATAATCTTCAACTGCTCGATAACAGAACCGGGCCATCCATGCGTGACGATCATCGGCAAGGCCTTTTCATGCTTTGATCGAGCATGGATGAAATGGATGTCGAGGCCGTCGATCTCAGTGATGAAGTTCGGACGCGCATTCAGCCGAGCCTCAATCTTGCGCCAGTCGTGGTTCGCCCAATGCTGTAGGAGCTGCTGCATGGTCACGAGCTGCACGCCTTGAGTCGTATCCGGCACCTGCTCCTTGTCCGGCCATTTAGTTGCGCCGATACGGCCGCGGAGATCGGCAATCTGCTCGTCAGAAGCCTTGAAGCTGAAGGGGCGAATGGTACTGTCGGCCTGCGCAACGGCTGGTTTTGACGCTAGCAGGTTGGCGGCACCTGCACCTGCGACCCCCATTGCTGCACACAAAAGACGACGACGATCCTCGTTGATGGTTTCTGTCTTCCTGCATTTATCCATGGACCTCTCCCGCGGTTGGCATGACTGCTCTCGTTTGCGTCATGCCACGGTCATACCTACCGCTGCGGCAGCAAAACGCCCGTTATGCGTTGTGAGGTTCTGTTAGCCGTTGCAGGGCGGGTCAGCCAAATACGAACGGAAGGGCTTCGCATCGGGCGAGAAACTCGGCCTCGCTTTTTGGTCGGCGACGGGTTCATTTAGCGGATCAAGGGCTAGACCCGTAATGGACAAAGCCATCTTCCTTCGCCAGCAGACGGTGAGCCAGTGACGGAGCGTCCCCAATCGTTCTTGCCTGATCCATCCTCGAAGAAAACCGGCCGGAGGCCGGCCTGGCGAAGAACTCGCTCGTGACAGCGACATCCACGGACCTAACTGGAAAGCCGCACCTTGCAGCGAGGACGATGCCGCGGACAGACCAGCTCCCCTCGAGGAATGAGCTTCGCTATCAGAGTTCGCTGCGGCCCGCAGTTCGGCGGGCCGCGCCGAGATGTCGGCGCAGTACAGTGGAAATGCGCGTTATGCGTTGCGAGGCCGTTAGCGCGTGCAAGCGCAGCCGCATGCCATTCCGTCTTGAGCTTGGTGGCGCCCGAGAGGTTCGACCTCTGGCCTATGGCGCCGGGTGCACGCCTGACATAAAATATGAGGCCTGGAAAGTTGGTCTAAAGAGGACGCCGTGGCGAGAGCGTCTGGTCAGACCGAGGACGGTGTTTCGTTCGGTCCTTTTACGTTGCTAGTGCGCAACAGGCTTCTCACAAGAGAAGGCGTTCCCCTCAAATTGGGGGCGCGCGCCCTGGATATTCTGATCGCGCTGGTTTCCTCCCCAAATGAATTACTTACGAAAAAAGATCTGATGGCCCGGATTTGGCCCGACGTCACCGTCGAAGAAGGCAGTCTGCGGTTTCATATTGCCGGACTGCGAAAGGCCCTTGGCGACGGAAAAGCTGGCGCGCGCTACATCACAACTCTTGCAGGCCGGGGCTACTCCTTCGTTGCACCGGTCACGCGAGTAGACACTCCCGACATGCCAACGGTCTCAGCTACCAATTTCCCCCACGCAAATCTTCCCAGTCGCGTCGGGCGCATCATAGGCCGAGACCGCGATCTTCTCAAGATATCAACACAACTGACCACCTCGCGGTTTGTCAACATCGTCGGTGCTGGCGGTATCGGCAAGACAACGATCGCAATTGCCGTCGGCCATCACCTTTTCGAGGCTTTCGCGGGCTCGGTTCTCTTTGTCGATCTCGGAATGCTAGGAGATCCAAAACTCGCAGCATCGGCTGTCGCCTCTATGCTCGGGTTGTCTGTTCAGTCTCATGACGCGACACCCAGCTTGGTTGCCTACCTGCGCGAGAAGCGCGTTCTTCTTGTTCTCGATACCTGCGAACATCTTATAGAAGCCGTGGCGGAGCTGACGGCAAGCATAATAGCGGGCGCTCCGCAGGTCCACATTCTCGCGACCAGCCGCGAGCCGCTTCGGGTTGAAGGTGAGCACGTGTACCGGCTGGATGCGCTAGCGTGTCCGCCCGAGAATCGGGATTTGACTGCAGCGGCCGTACAGCGGTTCCCGGCGGCACAACTGTTCGTCGAACGCGCAGTGGCAAGTGGCGCGCATCTGAGCGTCAGCGACCTGGAGGCACCCATCGTTGCAGATATATGTCGAAAGCTTGGCGGCGTGGCGCTCGCGATCGAACTGGCAGCCAGGCGCGTCGACACCTACGGCCTTCGGCAAACCGCCGCACTACTCGACCAACGGATGACATTGTTGTGGCAAGGGTTGCGCACGGCGCCGCCACGTCACAAAACGTTACTCGCCGCGCTTGATTGGAGTTACGGGCTCCTTTCGGATCCGGAACGCGTAGTACTTCGCCGGCTCGCAGTATTCGTTGGACATTTCACCCTGGACGCGGCGCTGGAAGTGGTAACGAGCACTACGCTCGATCGGCAGACTGTCTTTGCTGCAATCGACAGCCTCGTCGCGAAATCGATGGTGGCTACCCATCTCGCCGGCGCGATGATGCGCTACCGTCTTCTCGACACTACCCGCGCTTACGCCCTCGACATCAACATTGATGAAATCGAGGCCGCCGATTTGGCAGTGCGCCACGCCACCTACTACCGCCGCTGGCTCGAGCAGACCGAGACCGAATGGGCCACATTGATGACCGGGGCGGAACGGACACCCCAGTTTACGGCTCTCAACAACGTCCGTGCTGCGTTGGAATGGTCCTTCGGCGAAGCCGGCGACGTGAAAATCGGGCTTGGGCTGGCTACCGCTGCGGCGCCTATTTTCTTATCAATGTCACTGCTCACCGAATGTCATCGATGGTCGGAAAGAGCGATTCTCGCTCTCGACGAGGCAAATCGCGCAGGACGGGACGAAATGCATCTCCAAACGGCCTTGGGTGTGTCGCTCATGTTTACGCGTGGAGGGCAGGAGGCGGCGCGGTTGGCCTTGAACCGTGGCTTGGCGATCGCGGAATCTCGCACAGATCCCCTCGAGGGAACGCGGGCGCTGGGTCCCCTAGCCATGTTTTATCTGCGAACGGGAAGTTTCAACGCAGCCCTTAAGCACGCAAAGCGCTGCTCCGTCCTTGCTCGGGCGTCGGAGGACGAAGCCGCGATTGAAGTGGGACATTCTGTCTTGGGTACCTCGCTTCATTTGAGCGGAGACCTCGCGAGTGCTCGTGTGGAGCTTGAGGCAGCACTAGCTCGTAACCTGCGCGCTCTGCCGCAGAGCACAGCAATATATCTCGGCTTCGAAGGCAGGCATTTAGCCGGTGCGATCCTGGCCCGGACGCTTTGGCTTCAAGGCCACCCTATGCAGGCCATCGAATGCGCACGTAAGACTGTAAACGATGCCGCAACGATGGACCATTCGTTGACACTCTCCATTGCCTTGATCTGGGCCATATCAGTGTTCCTTTGGACGGGAGATCTTCTGGGCGCGGAAGAATACGTCGACGGGGTTGTCTCTCGTGCAACATCCAATTCGCTCGCGCCTTATCTGGCGGTGGCACGCGGTTTCCAAGGGGAGCTGGCCATCCGCCGAGGCGACACTCGAGGCGGCGTGGCGATCCTGCAGGAGTCGTTGGCGAAGCTTCATGCATTGCCTTACGAGCTACTTACCACATCCCTTGACATCTCGCTCGTACAAGGACTGGCCGCGCTCGGTCGTTTCGATGAAGGCATATCGTATATCGAGGAGACGACCCGCCGGGTTGAGGTCAATGGAGACAGGGTGTACATGCCGGAGTTGTTGCGTGTGAGGGGACGCATGATGCTGTCACATCTGCAACACAGCCGAGAAGATGCAGAAGCGTGCTTCGTTCGGTCGCTTGAATTAAGCCGAGCTGATGGCTCCCGTGCCTGGGAACTGCGTACGGCAACCGATCTTGCCTCGCTTTGGGCAGAGCAAGGCCGTTCCGAGCGCGCACGCGGTCTATTATTGCCCGTTTTCGAGCAATTCACCGAGGGTCTGGATTCGGATGACCTGAAAGCGGCCCAAGGTATGTTGAAGACAGTGACGTAGCGACTCCCATCGCCCACCGAACGCCGTTCATGGGGACGCTTTAGCACTTGTTTTCCTGGCCCCGATCTGCCGAGACACACGGACACCCCCGGAAACCAATCACCCTCGCGACACCTCCGTCTCCAGACTTATTTGTTGATGTCCGGCCGGCTTCTTTAAGGTTACGGTGCCGAGGCCTCGTTGCGGCCGTCAGCGGAACGCCGCTTGGCACAGAAGCCGTAGCGGCGCTGTTACGTCTTCAAAGGTGGAATGTGGCCGGCGGCAGGGGCAATATCGTCTCAGGCGGCGACCGCCTCATTCCAGCATGCAGCGGCAGCACCACGAAAGCAGCGATGTGTGGAGCGGGAGAATAAGGTGGGTTGACGATTGAAGATGTTGTAGATACGGTGGAGTGGAAGATAGTTGGTTTCATGGAACTCACTGTCGACATCACAAGCAGTTCCTGCCGCAGCCCGCGAATATCGCGCAGGTGGACATCAGGCCGGAGAACCTCGGCCGGCGTGCGCGCCTCGAGCTCGGCGTGGTCGGCGACGTCGGCGCCACGATCGCCGCGCCGCTGCCCGAGCTCACGATGAAGACCGACCCGGCGCCATCTCGACTCGGCCTTGGCCCACTACAAGGAGGCGCGGAAAGGTCTCGACGGCCTGGCCAAGCGCACACCCGGCGGCAAGCAGCGGTCCGGCGGGTTACCT